>JAKAPO010000024.1 GCA_021807065.1 bacterium | reverse complement strand
CTGTTGCTGAACAGCCCGTATGGCCCGAGAGACGTATGGAATCGCCTGCCGAGAACCGTCCAAGAGCAGATCGTCGTCAAGCGGCTGCGACTGTACGTGATCGACGCGTCGCGCGTGGCGCGTGAGGCAGGTCTGGGCGTACGCACGAACACGACGCTGCAAACGTGCTTCTTTGCGCTCTCCGGCGTGCTGCCAAAGCAAGCGGCGATCGACCGCGTCAAACAGTCGATCGAGCAGCGCTATGCCAAACAAGGTGAAAACGTTCTGCGTGCCAATCGCGAGGCGGTAGACCGCGCACTCAACGAGCTGCACGAGGTCGCGATTCCGCACGCCGCCACGGGCACGATCGATCTGTTGGACTTCGTTCCGCAAAATGCTCCCGAGTTCGTTCGGCGCGTAACCGCCCCTATGCTCGCCGGTAAAGGCGACGCGCTTCCGGTCGGCGCGATGCCGGTTGACGGAACGTATCCTTCGGGTACTGCGGCCTTCGAAAAGCGCAACGTCTCGGACCTCGTCGCCATCTGGGATCCCGGTCTCTGCATCCAGTGCGGATTGTGCAGCTTCGTCTGCCCACACAGCGTGATCCGGGCAAAGTATTGCGACGACGCAAAGTTTGCCGACGCGCCTGCATCGTTCAAGTCCGCTCCGATGAACGTGCGCGGCTTCCCGGGCGTGAGGTACTCCCTCGCCTTTTCGATTGAAGATTGCACGGGCTGCGGCTGGTGCGTCGAGATCTGCCCGGCGCAGAACCCGGTCGTCTCCGGCAAGAAAGCGGTCAATCTCGAGGAGAAGGCCCCCATCCTCGAGCAGAGCCGCGACGGTCTCGCATTCTTCGAAAAGCTCCCGGTCAATAACCGCTCGCTCGTCGATTTTGCACACGTGCGCGGCGTGCAATTCCTCGAGCCGACGTTTGAATTCTCCGGCGCGTGCGAAGGTTGCGGCGAGACGCCGTACCTCAAGGTTCTGTCGCAGCTCTTCGGCGATCGCTTGCAGGTCGCCAATGCAACCGGTTGTTCGTCCATCTACGGCGCAAATCTCCCGGTGACCCCATGGGCGGTCAACGCCGAGGGACGCGGACCGGCCTGGTCCAACTCGCTCTTCGAAGACAACGCCGAGTTCGGCTTGGGCTTTCGCCTCGCGGTCGACAAGCATCGGGAAATCGCGCGAGACTTGCTAACCGACCTCACGCCTGAAATCGGCGAGCCTCTCGTGCGCGAGATTCTTGACGCACCGCAGATAGAGGAATCCGAGATCCGCGCACAACGCGCTCGGGTCGCAAATCTCAAAGCGAAACTTCTCGACATCCACGACGATCGCGCACATCAACTGCTCTCGCTCGCCGATCTCCTCGTCAAGCGCAGCATCTGGATCGTCGGCGGCGACGGATGGGCCTACGATATCGGCTACGGCGGACTTGACCACGTCCTTGCCACGGGACGCGACCTGAACGTCTTGGTGCTCGACACCGAAGTCTATTCCAACACGGGCGGCCAGGCGTCGAAGGCGACACCGCTCGGCGCGATCGCGCAGTTTGCTGCGGCCGGCAAACGCCTGCCGCGCAAAGACATCGCGCTCCAGGCGATCGCCTACGGAAACGTCTACGTGGCGCAAATCGCGATGGGTGCAAATCCGCAGCAAACGCTGCTCGCGCTCCGCGAGGCGGAGGCGTACGACGGGCCGTCGTTGATTCTCGCGTACAGCACGTGCATCGCGCACGGCATCGAGATGCGGCACGGCTTGCGCCAGCAAGATCTCGCCGTTGCCAGCGGCTTTTGGCCGCTCTTCCGTTTCAATCCGGCGATGCGCGCGGCTGGAGAGAATCCGTTCCGGCTCGACTCGCCGCGACCCACCGCCGCCTTCAAGGAGTTCGCGTACAACGAGACGCGCTATAAAGCCCTCACGCGTCTGCGACCGGCCGAGGCGGAGGTGCTCGCGCAAGCCGAGCAGGACGAGATTCTCAAGAAGTACGCGCAGTACGAAACCATGGCGGCAGCGGCGGTGGACTAAGCGCGAGCGCTATAAGATAGCTCTGATCTCAGCTCTAATTTCGGAGCTCGACATCTCCCCGATCACGATGCGATGAATGGTACCGTCGCGGTAGATGAAAACGTGTACGGGCAAACCGTTGACACGGTAGAGGTTTTCGAGCGTCCCAGTATCAACGAGGATCGGATACGTCAAGCCGTATTTCGCGCGAAATCGCCGCGCGAGCGTTGCGTTTTCCTCGACGTCGACTCCGACGATGCGAAGGCCGCGCCCGGCATAACGTTTCTCGAGTTTTTCGATGCCTGGCGCCTCTTCGTTGCACGGCGGACACCACGTTGCGAAAAAATTGAGGTAGACGGGGTCGCCGTGCAGCGATGCCGATGTCAGTTTGCCGCCGGTAGCCAACGGGTCGCTCCAAGGCGGCGCGATCTTTCCGGTACCAGGCCCGCTCGTGCCGCCGTTGCAGGCGACGAGCAGCAATACTGCTAGTGCGCAGGCCCGCTTCATACGTAGCCCGGGTACGCGACCGCTTCGAGATCGCGCTGCATCTGTGCCTTTAAGTCGTCAACGCTCCCGAACGTGCGCTGCTTTCGCACAAACCGCAGATCACGCACCGCCACTTCCCGTCCGTAGATCGTCTTGCGAAAATCTCGCAGCCATACTTCGATGGTGCGCGCTTCGCCGCCGAAGTGAGGATTCTTCCCTATCGAAGCGAGCGCCGCATAATCCCGGCCGTCGTACCGTGCAACCGCCGCATAGATGCCGTCGGCCGGCAGCAATTTATCCGGTGGACGAATATTCGCCGTCGGAAAACCCAGCCCGTGACCTCGTCCTGCGCCGATTTCGACAGTTCCTCGCAGCTCGTACGAACGCACGAGGAGCGCATCTGCTCGCTCCATGTCGCCTGCTGCCACGAGCCCACGCACTCTCGTCGAAGAGACGCGCTCGCCTTCAGCAACGACGCTTGGGACTGCAATCACCTCCACGCGCCGCTGCAAGAACTCACGCATGAACCGGACGTCGCCGGCGCGACCTCGACCGAAGCGGAAGGTTTCTCCGACGGCGATACCGCGAACGCCCAGCACGATCAAGAGATCGAGGAACGCTTCGGGCGTCATCGAAGCGATCCGCTCGTCGAACGGCACGAAGAAGCACTCTTCGTAACCGACCTCTCCGAGTTGTGAGAGCCGTTCATGGGGGGTTGTAAGAAGCGGCGGTTCGGTCCCCGGTCGCAGAAACGCCGCGGGATGATTCGAGAAGGTCAGCACGCCGGAGCGAAACCTGGGTTTGCGCAAACGCAATGCGGCTCGTGCGACTTCTAGATGTCCGACGTGCATGCCGTCGAAGAAGCCGATGGCGAGCACGAGCGGACGATCGCTCTCGCGAAGAAGATCGTAGCGAATCTTCAAGCGAAGACTTTTCGCGGTGCGAGCAGCGCACCATGCGTCTCGCCGACACCGACGAGCGTGCGAGATTCGTCGCGGACGAAGACGTGCTTCGCGGGCGCGCCACCCGGTAATGCAACGACGCGTCCTGCACGAAAATCGACCGCTCCGCGAAGGTCGAGCACGATCGTCGGAAACGGGATGATGTTCTCCGGCGGAATGATCGCCGCAGACGGATTGCCCGCAATTTCGTCAAGGGTCAACGACTCGGACAGCACGAACGGCCCCGACGCTTCGCGCACGAGCGCGCCCATGTGCGCGGGAATGCCCATTACCGCACCCAAATCTGCGAACAGCGTGCGCACGTAGGTCCCTTCGCCGCACGTGACGCGCAGCCGCGCGGCGCGTTCTTCGATGCCGATCACCGTAATGGAGTACACGGTCGCCGAGCGCGAACGGCGCTCGACGCTTCTTCCCTCGCGTGCAAGTTCGTAGAGGCGCCGCCCGTCATGATGCACGGCCGAGAACATCGGCGGGGTCTGTTCGATGCGCCCGACAAACTGCGAAATCGCATCCTGCAAGCGCCGTCCCCAGTCTTCGGGAACCTCGGCTTCGGCGACCGTTTCGCCGAGAGCGTCCTGCGTCGTCGTCGCGCGACCGAGATGCAGCATTCCCGCGTACGCTTTACGCTGATCGGTGAGCAACGGAATCAGTCTGGTCGCCTTACCTATCGCGACCGGCAGAACGCCGGCCGCTTGAGGATCGAGCGTTCCCAAATGTCCCGCGCCGATGTGACGGTCTCCGGAATGGACTCCATAAATTCCGCGAATGCGCGCGACCGTCTGGGCGGAGCTTGGCCCCGCCGCCTTGAAAACGTTAACGAACCCTAATACGCTTGCCATCGCCGTATCATCCTGAGCGCACCGAGCGGCACTTGTCATCCTGAGCGTAGCGAGCACAGCGAGCGAAGGCGAAGGACCGCGAGAACGTCTTGCGCCGGTAGTTCGACCTCGCACTCACTTCGTTCGTGCTACGCTCGTCATGACAAGCTCATAACCCTTGCTGGACCAGCGCCTTATCAACGGCCGTGATGGCCTCGGCAAGGCTTCCGTTGAAATCCAGACCCGATGCCCGAAAGTGACCGCCGCCGCCGAGGCTTGCGGCGGCGGCTTGAACGTTGACGTGGCCGGCCGACCGCAAGCTCACGCGTAGCTCGCCTGCATAGGCTTTGAACAGTGCAGCAACCTCGACGCCTTCTTGGCCGAGCAAGACGTTGACCATGTCCTCGGTGTCCTCGCCGTCGGCGCTGCATTCGCGCAGCATCGCGTCGTCGACGCACGAGAAACAGTAGCGTCCTCCGTGCGCGAACTGCATCGCCCCAATGATGCGGCCGAGCAGTTTTGTTGCGGCAACGCGTTTGTTCGCGAAAATCTCGCGTGATATGCGCTCCTTATTCGCCCCGAGTCGCATCAGTTGCGCCGTCAGCTCCAGCGCTTCCGGCGTCGTGTTCGAGTGCATGAGCCCACCGGTATCGGTCACGATCGTGGTGAGAACGCAGGTTGCGATCTCGGCGTCGATCTCGACGCCGAGGACTCGCAGCAGCCGCATGACGACCGTCCCGGTCGAGCACTCGGACGGCAACACGTAGTTCATGCCGCCGAAGTACGTGTTGCCCAAATGATGATCGACGTCGAGCACGTTTTCGCGGGCGATCGCCGGGAGGAGGTTGCCCGCTCGTGCGGGATCGCTCATGTCGCAGAACACGAACAGCGTCTGTGGTGGAAGGTCGCTCGGGAGCGCGTGCGTGACGCGTTCCGTCCGCGGCAGGAACCGCAGGTTGCGCGGTACCGGATCTTGCTGAAAGTACGAGACGCGCTTGCCGAGCCGTTCCAGCGCAAGGCCCAACGCGAGCCCGGCGCCGAGCGTATCTCCGTCGGGCTTGACGTGGCTCACCATCACGAACGCCGGCCGCCGCCGCAGCTCGGCGACGACGCTTTCGGTGCTCGTCGATGTGGCTTCTCTCTCGATCACGGCGCGCGTCCCCGCTCGCGCCGCTCCGCATCGGCTCGCAGGCGCCGCCCGAGTTCGATGGCGCGTTCGGTCGTACGATCCTCGACGAAGATCAGCTCGGGCGTGCGGCGCAAGTCGACGCGATGCCCCAGTTCTCCCCGCAAGAATCCGGCCGCGTGCCGCAAAGCGTGGAGCGATTCGCGGGCGCGATCGCGATCGCCGATGATCGAGACGAACACCTTGCATTGGCACAGGTCGTGGCTGACCTCCGTCCGCGTAACGGTCACGAAACCGAGCCGCGGATCTTTCAACTCCTGGGTGACGAGCGTTCCGAGCACCCGTTGCAACTCGTGATCGATCCGCGCGATGCGCTGTGCCTTCACGCGTGCACCGGTTCCGGAGCGGCGACGAGCTCCTTGGCGTAGGCTTCGAGTACGTCACCTTCCTTGAGATCCTGGAATTTCGCGATCTGCACGCCGCACTCGAAGCCTTCCGCGACCTCCCGAACGTCGTCTTTGAAGCGGCGCAGCGACTCGATCTCGCCGTCGAAGACGACGGCGCCGTCGCGAATGACGCGCACCTTCGCATTGCGCGCGATCTTGCCGCTCGTGACGTAACAGCCGACGATCGTGCCGACCCTGCTGACTTTGAAGACTTGACGCACCTCCGCGCGGCCAAGCGTCACCTCGCGTTCGACCGGCGCGAGCATGCCTCGCATCGCCTTCTTGAGATCGTCCTCGATCTCGTAGATGACCTGGTAGAAGCGCAGGTCGACGCCATCTTGTTCGGCCAGCCGTTTCGCCGTCTCGTCGGGGCGAATGTTGAAGCCGATCAGCACCGCGCCCGACGCGTTGGCGAGATTGACGTCGTTGGGCGAGATCGCGCCGACGCCGCCGTGAATGACGCGGATCTCTACCTCATCGTTCGAGAGCGACTCCATGCGCGCGCGCAGCGCCTCGACCGAACCTTGTCCGTCGGCTTTGAAGATGAGATTGAGCGTCTTGCGCCCTTCGGTCGGCATCGACATGAACGTCTCTAGCGAGACTTTCTGCGAATCGGTCGCCGCGATGCGCACGTCGCGCCGGCGTGATTTTCGCTTCTCCGCAGCCTCGCGTGCAACGCGCTCGTCGCTCACGACTTGCAGCGTGTCGCCCGCCGAAGGTACGTCGGCCAATCCCATCACCGAAACCGGAATGGAGGGGCCGGCCTTCTTCACTTGTTTGCCTTTGTCGTCGATCAGCGCGCGCACCTTGCCGAACGTTCCACCCGCGACGATCACGTCGCCAACCCGCAACGTTCCGTTCTGCACGAGCACCGTTGCGACCGCGCCACGGCCGCGATCGAGCGACGATTCGATGACGACGCCGCTCGCACGGCGATTTGCGTTCGCGCGCAACTCGCGAATATCGGCTTCCAGTAAGACGGTTTCGAGCAGCTTGTCGATGCCCTCGCCGCTCTTCGCCGAAACCGGCACTATTTCGATGGTGCCGCCCCAATCGACCGGCTGCAAGCCTTGTTCGGCAAGCTGCTGCTTCACGCGTTCGGGTTGCGCGTCCGCTTTGTCCATCTTGTTCATCGCGACGACGATCGGAACTTTCGCCGCACGCACGTGATCGATCGCTTCTTTCGTTTGCGGCATGACGCCGTCGTCGGCAGCAACGACCAGTACGGCAACGTCGGTGACGCGTGCGCCGCGCGCCCGCATCGCGGTGAACGCTTCGTGGCCGGGCGTATCGATGAACGTGATCCTGCGATCCCCGCGCTCCACCGTGTAGGCGCCTATCTTCTGCGTGATGCCGCCCGCCTCGCCGGCGGCGACGTTGGCTTCCCGAATCTTGTCGAGGAGCGAAGTCTTTCCGTGATCGACGTGACCGAGCACGGTGACGATCGGCGGCCGCGACGTGAGCAGCTCAGGTCTGTCTTCTTCCTGCTCTACCGTGACTTCCTCACCAGCCTCTTTGACGACCGCGTTGAAACCGAACTTCTTCGCGACAGAGATCGCGACGTCGCTGGGAATGTTTTGATTGATCGTTGCCATCGTGCCCATCTTGATGAGCTCTGCGATCACGTCTTTCGCGGGAACGATCATGGAGGTCGCGAGTTCCTGAACCGTAAGCAGGTCGGGAATCTCGATCGTTTCCAGTTTGCGTTCGGGAACGCGCCGGGCGGCTTCGGCTTTTTTCTTGCGCTGGCGTTCTTTCTCGAGCAGCAGCTCGGTTTCGCGATCCTTCTTCGCCTCTTTGTCTTCGCGCGTTCGAACGCGCTCGCCGGGACGGGCGCCAGCTGTCGGTGAGGGCGCCTCCGCTACCGACGTTGCCATACGCGTCGGTTGCAGCGGACGGAACGGGCCATTCCCGGCAGGGCGGCGACCCGGCGCACCGGGCGCAGGACGTCCGGGTGCAACCGGAGCGCGCGCGATGCCGGCCGCCGGCTGTCCCGGACGCGGAGCGACGCCTGGCCGCACTGCCGGTCGCGGCGGCACCGGTGGTGTCGCAGCACCGGGTTTTGCAACGCTCGATTTCGCGACCGCAGGTTTCGCGACCGCGGGTTTCGTAGCGGCAGACCTCGCGACGGACGGCTGTCCGCTGGGTACCGGACGAAGCCGCGGAATCGGTGCCTCCGGCGTCCGCGCGGGCGCTGGGGCAGCTTTTGGGGCAGCTTTTCGTGCTGGGGACTTTGGCGTCGTTGGAGCGGGCGGCGCAGCAGCCGGCGCCGGTTTGGATACAACTGCGGGCTTCACCAATACGCTGCGGACCAGATCGGCGATCTGGTCTGGTACGACGCTTAGCTGATTCTTGGCCTCGAAGACCCCACCCAGGCGCTCGTTGAAGAGCGCGATCAGTTCTTTCGAGGTGAGCCCGACCTCTTTGGCGAGCTCGAATATCCGTACATTTCCTTTAGCCAAAATTTCCCCTAGTCACGAGAGGCGCGAGCCTCCCACGCCAGGGTGTGGCTTCGCCTCTAGATACTCTCCACGCGCTCGCGCGCGCGGGCGCTATTCATGGTTGCTCACGGTAACTGAACCATCTAGGAACCCGTATTCTCCGGCGGCGGATGCGAGCCCCGGGTAACGCCGGTTTTTTGCAGCGGCCTTCGCGCATGCGGCAGAGCAGAGGTAGGTTCCTCGGCCCTGGTGGCGACGCCGCGAACCGGGTGCATCGGCAAGCCAACCGCCGTCACCGCAAACGAAGCGCCGCATCGCCGACTGCGGCAACCGGCGGCGGCAGCCGGCGCACTGCCTTATAGGGCCGCGGTGCGCCCGGTTAACCCCCGAGCCGCTCGCGACGAAATTCCTCGAGTTTGCGACGCAACTCTTCCGCATCTGCGGATGCCTCGGCGACCTCTTCGGCAGGTTGCTCTTCGGACTCACCCTCAGCGTGCTGGGCCGCTTCGATTGCCGCGGCACGTTCGGCGAGATATCGTTCGCGCGCCGCGTCGGCCTCACTCTCACTCGTGATGTCGAGTCGCCATCCCGTCAGACGCGCGGCAAGTCGCACGTTCTGGCCATCGCGGCCGATCGCAAGCGATAGTTGATAGTCGGGAACGATTACCAGTGCAACGCCGTCCTCATCGTACGTTTCTACCGCGATCACCTTTGCCGGTGCGAGAGCGTTCATGATGAAGGTCATCGTATCGGGCGAGTACGGTATGATGTCGATCTTCTCGCCGCGCAGATTATCGGAAACGTTCGCGATGCGGCTCGATTTCGGTCCGAGACACGCGCCGATCGGATCGACTTCGGCGCGATGGCTACGGACGGCAACCTTCGAGCGCACGCCGGGCTCGCGCGCGATGGCCATGATTTCGACAACGCCGTTGACCAACTCGGGCACCTCCAACTCGAGCAGCCGCTGTACGAGACCCTCCGCATTGCGCGAGAGCACGACTTGCGGACCTTTTGGCGATTTTCGCACGTCTAGAACGTAGGCCCGGATGAAATCGCCGATCCGGAAGACCTCGCCGGGCACCTGTTCGGACACGGGCAGGATTGCCTCGTCGCGTCCTTCGAGCAGCACGTACATGTTACGCTGCTCGTAGCGCTGCACCGTTCCGGTAACCAAGTCGTTGAGCTTACGCGTGTATTTGTTGAAAACGGTGTCGCGCTCGGCTTCGCGAATGCGCTGAACGATGACCTGTTTGGCCGTCTGCGCAGCGATACGGCCGAAGTCTTTTGGTTTGACTTCCTCGTCGTAGAAATCTCCCGGTTGATACGGCGCGCCCGCCTTCTCCAGTGCGATCTCGGTCTTCGGATCGACGACCTCTTCGACGACGGCGCGGCGATGAAATACTTTGTATTCGCCGCTCTGCCGGTCGATGGTCACGATCGCGTTCGCCTCGCTACCGTAGTGGCGCTTGTACGCGGTAAGCAATGCTGCTTCCAAACCCTCGAGCAGCATCTCGAAGGATATGTTTCGCTCCTTCGCGATCGATTGCAAGACGTCGATCAGGCGTTCTTCAGTTGCCGTTTCTAGAGCCATGGGACACCTTCCGTTCTCTCTTCTCTCTGCGCAAGTCCGCGCGCGGATCGTATTCCAAGTGCGCGGATTTGATGGTCGCTTGGGGCAAGAGCAGCTCGCCGTTCCCAGTTTCGAGAACCACGTGCTCGCCACGCAATCCGCGCAGGATCCCGCGATGCTTCTTGGCGCCGCCGATGGTGAGCGACGTGACGATGCACGCCGGCATTCCGGCGAAACGCGCGTAATCGCCGGCCTTCACGAGCGGCCGCTCGAGTCCGGCTGATTCGACGGCGAGTTCGTACGACGTCTGCGTGTTTTCGAGGCTCGCGTTGATGCGCGCCGCTACACGCTCGCAAAGCATCAAATCGGCACCGCCGGGACGATCGATGGTAACGCGCAGAGCAAGTGCGCCGCGCACCGGACGTGCGCCGTGGCGTACGATCTCGAGTGGGGCAAATGTCGAATCGTGCGCGATCGCATCCAACGTACGCTCGAATACTCCGCAAAACTGTTTCGCATCTTCGGGGACGCCTTCGCGTCCCGATCTGCGGTGAGTTCCCCGTTTCATCATCAATCAACGATCTTCGTTCGAGCCCCTTGGAACGACGAAGCGGCGCACCTTGCGCCGCCCCTGGAGTACCAAGCATACATGATACGCCAAGGGGCCGCAACCCCCAACGGTGCGGCCCCTCATTGGTCTTCGTCGAGTAGGCCTCGCACGTTGCGCTCGGCCCGGCGCTACGCTTCGCTTCGGCGGCTTCGCCGCCTCAACTGCGCTGTGCACCCCCGCACGGTTTTGCGTACGGGACCCCATCTATTTTCGTGCTTCTTGACGCGCTACCGGTGACGCCCGGCTGACGTGCGCTTATCTCGGAGCGCTTTACGCGCGTTGCACCTTGGGCTCTTGGCCCGGGGGATCTTGCGGTTCCAACCGCCCTCCTTCTCGCGCACCTTGCGCGCTGCTCAGCGCTGCGCTCCGCTTCGGTGCGACAGTCGAATTGTACTGCGATGCATGTCGCGATTCAAGGGGCCGGAGGAGTAAACGGAGTGAGCGCGCGCAGGGTGCACTCGGTGCTTCCCATCCCGATCACGATTGGATCCATGCCTGCGGCCAAACCGCTGGGTACTTGATGCTGCGCCCCAATTTGGATGCCGTTGGCCGGACCAACCGGAACGTTGGGCGCAGTCAGAACGGCTTGGCCGACGGTTCTTGGAAAACGCAGCATCCAACCGGTGCATAGCAGGACCGGACCGTGCCGCGTCACGGCGGTGACCCACATTCTCAAGCGATCACCACCGCCGGCTGCCGCATCGTAAATGTACTTCGTACGCGCCAGCACGGAAGGAGGCGGCGTCGGGACAAGCCGCCCAGCAAGCGAGACGGATCCGACGTAGTGATAGGTGTGTACGTGCACGGGGCCATGGGGCAGCATGGCGTTGAGGCGCGCGTTGAGTCCCGCGTACGGATTGCGAGTCGGTCGAGGCCGAGGACGCGCCTTCGGTGCGGGGGAGGGCGTTGCCGGGACGCTTATCGGACGGCGCGGCAGGTGCGCGATCCCGAAACGCGCCGAATGCCTACCGGGCAGCGCATGTCCCGCAACCGTCGTTGGCGCGATGTGTGGCTGAGGATTCGGCACGCCCCGGCGTTCGGCCGGGGGCAGGCTTGGCCTCGGAGATGCTGCGGCCGCCACGGCTTTCGGCGCAGCCGTCGGCACGGGTGCATTGGTTCGCGCGGCGACCGGTGCCGGAGCGTGGGTGGGTACCGAAGCCGGTGCGGGCCTCGGCGCGGCGGTTGGCGCTCTGGTAGGAGCGACGGTAGCTGCGGGTCTGGGTTTCGCCGTTGGGGCGTGGGTTGGAGCGGCGGTTGGCGGCGCGGGTTTCGGGGTCGGCGCGTGGGTCGGCACGGCCGTGGGGACGGGCGTCGGGACCGGCGTTGCCTTTGGAGTGAGTTTCGGCGTCGGAACAGCAGTCGGCCGAATGAATGCGACGGCCGCCTGCGTCGGAACGGGAATCGGCTGCGGCGTCGCCGCCGGAACCGGCGTCGGATTCGGCGAGGCGGACGGAACCACTTGCGTCAGTTCATGCAGCGTGCGAATCGGACGATGGACGGGG
This sequence comes from bacterium, assembly GCA_021807065.1. Taxonomy (GTDB): domain Bacteria; phylum Vulcanimicrobiota; class Vulcanimicrobiia; order Vulcanimicrobiales; family Vulcanimicrobiaceae; genus Tyrphobacter. Next base: position 3,171 of record JAKAPO010000024.1, on the reverse strand, counting down.
TGCTGCGCGGGCGCTTGTTCCACCGGCGTTACGACGTGGCGTTGTACCGGTTGCGGTTGCGGCGTTGGGAGCGCGGGAGCGCTTGTGGCTGCCACGAGCTGCGACACCGTGACGACTTGGCCTCCGACGGTCTCTTCGGGTGCGCTCTGTTGCGACGATGCGGCGGCGACTGATATGAGAAATGCCGCAGCCAGCAGGTGCATCAATAGCGACGCGAGGGTACTCCCAGCGAGTCGCTCCCTGCGGCGCTCGTCCGTAGGATCGCGCCGAAACATCATCGCTCTTTTCGCAAAAGGAGCCGGCCGCGCCTATGCGCGGCTTTCACGAACGCCGCATAGAGCCGGTTCGTGGCCGCATCGTCGGGCAGCGACTCCGGATGCCATTGGACGCCGTAGAAGAAAAACTCAGGAACCGCGAGTTCGATTGCCTCGATGATGCCATCGTCGGTGTGTCCTACCGCGCGAAACGGCGCCGCAACTATGCGGATTGCTTGATGGTGCATCGAGTTCGTCGCAATCCGCCGCACTGCGATAACGCGTGCGAGCGCGCTGTCGCCATCGATGAGCACGTCGTGCGTTCGTTCGTCGTGCTGCTTCCCGGATTCACGCGTCTGATGGTGCCTGATCCGATAACGCTGGCCCAGCTCGCTCTTGATATCTTCGATGAGCGTACCTCCGAAGGCGACGTTCGCCACCTGCAAGCCCCGGCAAACGCAAAGCGTCGGGACTCGCCGCGCAAAAGCCGTGCGAATGAGAGCGAGCTCGCCTTCGTCGCGCTCCGCATCCTCGCTTTCCCAGCACTGATCGGCACGACCCCCGTAATGCTCGACGGCAACGTCACCTCCGCCGCTGAGCAGCACGCCGTCGAAGGCTTCGTGCTCGAGCGCATGCGCCGTCGCCTGCCCGCGGGCCAAAACGATCGCCTCCGCACCTAGCGATTCGAGCAACGCCGCGTGCCGCAGTACCTCCTTGCCGGCACGCTCTTCGTCTTGGGGCCAGCGCTGCGCGCTCGTTATGCCGATCGTAGGGCGCAAGGGTAAGCCGTATCTATCTTAGGAGCGTGTGCTCCCACCACAACAGCATTCTCGTGTAGAGATTGCGAAGGGCGGGAATGCCCGTGACCCCATGGCGCGCGCCCGGAAACAGAAAATAGTCGACTTGCTTTCCAGCACCGATGAACGCGCGCAAGAGCGCGATCGAGTTCATGAGGTGCACGTTGTCGTCGCTACTGCCTTGCATGATCAGCAGCTCGGCGCTTAGGCGTTTTGCGTCGGGCAGCACGGAGGTCGTTCGGTATGCAGCGGCTTCGCGCTGCGGCACGCCCATGTAGCGCTCGGTGTACGCGGTATCGTAGTAATGCCAGTCGGCGGGCGGCGCGCCGGCGATGCCTGAACGGAAAACGTTGGGTGCGTGCGTCAGCGTGAACGCGGTGAGATATCCGCCGTAACTCCACCCGAAGAGTCCGAGGCGGGAACTATCGACGTAGGGTTGCTTCTTCAACCAATCCACGCCGGCAAGTTGTCCGGCCATCGCGATCTCGCCCATGCGATAGCGAAAGAGATGCTCGTTTGCCACGCGATCGTCGTTCGACGCCGGACCGTCTACGCTGAATACCAAGAAGCCATACTGCGCAAGCAAGAACGTGTAGAGTCCTTGCCAGCGATCGGCGCTTGGTATCGCGCTGCCTACCGGCAGAGGGCCACCGTAGGCCGTCACGACGACCGGGTAGCGGCGCTGCGGATCGAAGTTATTCGGGACGGTGATCTCCGCGTCGAGCGGACCCCATCGCGACGGGATCTCGAGCGGTCGCGTCGCGCCGAGGCCGAAACGGGCGAGGTTGGGCGTTGCAAAAAGCACGGTGTTGTGCTGCGAGTGCAGCTGCCGAACTCTTACGAGCGGCGGCTGCGTAAACGACGAGAACGCATCGACGTAGGCGTCGCCGTGTTTCGGCATCGCGACGTCGTGCCAACCGGTCTCGTGTGAAACCACCCTTAGCGACCCGCTCCGCAGCGAGACGTACGCGAGCGCAAGGTTCCGTCGCGTCGGAAGAAGGGCGCTGACGTAAACGCCGGCTGCGCCGGCGCGCTCGATGCTCGCGATCGGCGCCGAGCCGCTGAGGCGTCGCTCGTTCCCGCTCGCCAGATCCACCAGATAGAGCGCCTGCACTCCGTCGCGAGCGGAAAGATAGACGAATCGCTTTCCGTCGGGAAGAAACTTCGGCGCCGGCTGAACGTCGACGAAGTATCGGCTCGACTCAGACCATAGCGTTCTTCGCCCGCGGCCATCTCTCGCAAAATCGACCAGCCGCAAATGTTGCTGCGCGCGGTCCAAGATTTCGTCGACGACGCCGCGTCCATCCGGCGTCCAAACGAAAGAGACGAGATACTCATCGTGCGGCGCACCGTCATAGAGCGTGCGGCTTAGCCTCGTGCGCACGTCGACTACGCGGAGGCTGACGCGCGGATTCGGTGCTCCGGCCAGCGGATAGCGCTGATACTCTACCGTGTTGACGATCGGCAGATAATCTTGAATTGGAAACGGGCGAACGCGCGACTCGTCGAATGACAGGTAGGCGATGGCATTGCCGCGCGGCGACCATGCGTAGGCATGAGCGACGTCAAGTTCCTCGCTGTAGAGCCAGTCGGGATCGCCGTTGATGCGCGTGGCCGAACCGCCGAACGTAAGGCGCTCGCTATGACGCGTACCAACCGAGGCGACGTACAGATCGTTCGCGTGAACGTAAGCCACGCGCGATCCGTCGGGCGACCATTGCGGATCGTCGGCGCCGGCTGCCAATCTGAACGCGTGTTCGCCGTTCGCATCGGCAACCCAGAGATCGCCGCCGTTGAGATAGGCGATTTCGTCGCTATGCGGTGACCACGCGATTTGGGCGATCGGCCGCGAGCGCGAACCTCGAACCTGCGCTTTCGCGTGCAGAATGGTGCGACTGCGGCCGCTGCGCGCGTCGTAGAGGCGCACTACCGGTGGCTTCGTCCGATCTGGTGAGGCAATGATGTAAATCAAACGGCGCCCGTCGGGGGACCACCTGAACCCCGTCGGTGGAATGCCGGCGGCGGGATGCGCCGAGAAAATCGCGTTGACGGTAAGCGGAACTACGGCAATCATACTATTGCGCCTTCGCTAGCAGCTCTCGAGCATGTTTGAGAGCAGC
>JAKAPO010000279.1 GCA_021807065.1 bacterium | reverse complement strand
CCCGGCCCTTCCGGCGTGCGCGCGCAGGCGATGCGTCTCGACGGATTGCTCGTCGACGATTTCGTCTTCAGGGGCAGCGGTCGCACGCTGCAGGTGCGCAACGCGCCGTCGCCCGGTGCGACCTCCTCCCTCGTCATCGCGCGCTACATCGTCGACGAAGCCGAGCGCCGCTTCGCGTAGGAGCGTACCCGCCGCTATCTCAAGGCCGGTAATCGACTCGCAGTAGCTTGATGCTCAATTGGCGCACGTCGTCATTAATCCCGAGCTGCTTCGGTATGTACGCGACCGACATCCTCATCGCAACGACGAGGTGATGACTTCTTGCGAGTGACGGGCTAAGCCGAAAACTCACCCTGTGCGTGCCCTCGCTCAAGACCACGGGTGGTCCGGCCGTAAGGCCGTTGAAGGAGATCTCGATTCGCTCGGGCCGGTGCGCGAACGGCGCGGTACGCGGAACGTCGAAGGTGAAAACGACGATCCTCGCCCCGAACGGCTTATCGAATTGTAACGAAGGCTTGGCGTTGAGAAAGCAGCAGAGGGCCGGCGAGGTATCGAGATAGATTCCCTGGCGCGCACCGGCCGCCCAGCTTGCCGGTGCGAGAATTCCCGGAGGATAGTAGAGTTGCATCAAGTCGATGAGACCGCGACTTGACAGGTGGCGCGATTCCAAGCGCGCGGTGCGCATTCGGAATTGACGCCGATCGTACGCCCTGGCACGGCCGTCTCGATCGAAGATGACGACCAGATCGTAGTCGGCCCACCGTATCTTGCTGTAGTCGATCGGACGCGCATTCGCCTGATACGCGATTGGCGCAAAGCCGGGCTCGTTTGTTACCGTCCACTCGCCGCGAAAGTCGAGTTCTCGCGAGAGAAATACCGCGCTCTGCATGAACGGCCACCGGCCGAAGCCGAGTCCGCAGACGAGCACGGAGTGCGCCGCGCTGATGCGCGGTTTGAGGGAACGAAGCCCGGTGAGGACCGCGCGGTTCTGGGCGAGCGCGGACTCATACCAGTGCTTCTGGTCGCGAGCTTGGGTGCTCTGGAACCCGATGGCAAAGAGCAGCGCAACGGCAAGCCCGACGCGCGAAACCAGATCCGCTCTGAGACCGAGGCGTGTATTCTTCGCAGGCCCGACCCACGCGAGCGGGACGAGCAGCATGAGCAGCGGCATCGGCACCCACTGATAGGTGACGTCCAGGTGGTTGGGTAGTACGCAATACGGAAGGTAGAGGGAGAGCGCCGCCGCGAGCAGCATCGCAGCGACCACCAAGCGCTGCCGCAGCCAGATCGCGAATCCGGCCACGGCCGCCAGGACCAGAAAGCCGGGGTTGACGAGCGAGGCGAGATAGAACCGCGCGCATAGCAATAATGAGGACGGCGCAAGATCGATTCTGTAGGGGTACGTCGCGCCGACGCCTATCCTGCCGACGCCTATCCTGCCGACGCCTATCCTGATGAAGGGCGAGTGCGTGAGATGGCTGTCGCCGAGGGATACGGCAACGGCAACGAATGGAAGCGCCGCCAGCGCGATCGCGATCGCCGGCGAGCCGCGGTTGCGGAATGCGGCATAGGCGCCGTAGATGACGAGTGCGGGAATGAGTCCTTCATTCGTCAGCGCGCTCAACGCGAAGAACAGGCCCAAGAGGCAGAGCGCTGCGATACGATGTCTCTGCATGCGCAACTCCCAGACGTAGACCCCGAGCAAACCAAAGAGCAACGCAACGTGGAAGCCGACGTCGTAGCCCGGTTGCGAGTAGAATCCCGGACCGGCCATCGCCAATATCAAGGTGCCAAGCGCTACGATCCATGGAATCTTTCGGTACAGAACGAGCCGCTCGAAGAGCACGATGGCGAGCGCGAGATCGAATAGGACGATCGCATCGAGAAAGAGCAGCGCACCTACGAGCCCGAAATGGCCGGCAAGGAACAGCGTTTCGTAAAAAAGCGGGCGCGGCCATGAGAAAAATGTGGCCGCGTTCAGTCCTTGAGCCACAAAGTTTACCGACCAGTACATGTCGGGATGGTACGGAACGGGCGGCGCTATATATCCGGGAAAGAAAAACTGCAATGCGACGAGATAGGCGAGGAACGCCAAGCCGAATACGACGATAAGCCTGAGGCCGAATCGCTCGGCCGTCGGCGTGGATCCGGCGAACGCTGCCACCTGCGCCTCTCCGCTACTGCTGGAAATCATCCTCGATGGCGCCGAGTAGCAGGTCCTCATCGCAGGGCCTTGCCTCGGTGCTGGGCGCGGACTCCGTACGCGCTTCCGCGACGCCGTACTCAGGTTCGCCGCCGAAGTAGTTGCGATAGAACGAACGCATCACCGTCGCGACGCCCTCCTCCGACACGGTGCGCCCATCCGATTCGAAGAACGGCGGGTGGAATCCGGCTGCCAGCCCGATCTCGAATGAAGCGAAGTAGTCGACACCCGGGTCTTGCTGCGCTATGGTTTCCGCCGCTACGCGAAGGACGGACTTGGAAAAGATGCTCGAGCGAAATACGTGCGGCGGCACCATCGTTGCGATGAACGGGACGGGCGACACGCTAAGAATGATTCGTAGGTCCGGGTTGAGGGTGCGAACGATTCCGAGAAATCGGTTGATGGAGGCGACGTTCTCGCCGACTGTGAGGTTACGGAAGAGATAGCGATCGGGATCGAATTCGCCGCGGCCGCGGCCTGGGCAGAGCGGGAAAGCCACACCGTCCCGCCGATCGCACCATACCTCGGTCATGCCGAGCGTGAACACAAAGACGTCGATCTCCGTAAAGAGGCGCCGCACCGCCTGCAAATGCGCAAGTCTGTCCGCGTGCATCTCCTCGACGTTCGCGAACCCGTCGGGCTGGATTACAGGGCGAAATGGATCGAGAACGTTCCCCTTGTCGCTCAGCCACACGTCCTCCAGCGGTTCGAGTAGTCCAGTCGCTCGCTCGACGAGTTGTTGGAGTTGGAGCGCGGTGAAGATATCGCCGTAGCGCGCCGACAGCGCCCCGTAGTCGTAAGCTATTCTCTGCTCTCTACCGAGCCACGGAGGACCCGCCTCGACAACGTGATAGTTGAGCCCGTACGCTCGCAAGCCGGCGCCGAGACGACGCGCGAAGCAGCTGCCGCCCGAACCTATCTTCAGATCTGGTGCTAGTTGAAACTTCGCGGCGCCCTGCGGGTCGAAATCGACGCCCCCGTGGAACGCCCGTCGCCAGAACCATTGGTCGGGGAGAC
>JAKAPO010000023.1 GCA_021807065.1 bacterium | reverse complement strand
GCGTCGACGTCGGCGCTCGCGACGAGGGATTTGACCAACGCCTGAGCGCGGCACTTGCGCGCGCGTCGGCCGAAGCATCAGCCGAGATGCTCCAGCGCATTTAGCAGCGCGCGCACACCGGCGGCGAGGCCGCGCACGGCTGGGATCCTGCAGGCGGAGGCGTGCCAAATGAGCCAGCCGCAACTGGAGGGGGGCCAAGAGCGTGCGAGCCGACGTAGTCACCGCCGGCAAATGCTCCGGCAAGCGCCAGGATTATGAGGAACAGATAAAAGTAAAAACGATCGAAAAGCATGTTACTTTCCCTTGCTGTTGCAGAGATGATGGGATGCGTGGAAGCACCGTGCTTCGGCCGTAACCGCATACAATTCGCCCGCGCGGTAGGACGCGGCCATCCCGCTTTTCCCCAGGCGATAAGCGCCCAGAATCATACCACCGACCAGAAGGGCCGCGAGGAGCGCCGCGAACAGCAGTGCCTGGCCCGGCATGCGCCACAGCAGCAGCCGTTGCGTTCGCTCGTCGCACGCTGCGATAAATTGCTTCGCGCGCGTTGTGACTTCGGCAACCGCCTTTTGTGTCGGCTCGGCGATCTGTGTGGCCGCCGAAGCAACGACGGCGCCGGCAATCGCGGCACCGAGACTGTCACGCCACTTCGCACTGAGCTCTGTCTGAATTGCGTTCGAAATTGTGCCCGTGATCCGCGCTTCGAGATGCTCGTTGAGTTCCAGGAGCGGCGTGCACCCGATGAGGGTAGCGACCGAGATCGACCATTCTGGGGCGTCGTCGCGTAAGCCCATCTCCATGGCGATGGCAGCGAGGCGGCTTTCGAGACTGGTGCCCTTCAGGGCTTCGACCACGCGTTGATATGGGGTCATGATTGTTCTCCTCTCGTCGTTGGGTCGAGGCCGAGCAAATCGCCGGCCTCGTCAATGGCAGCCGTCGCGCGGGCCAGCCAGCGCTGCACCCACCCGCGGTCCATGATTAGTAGACGGTCGCTTTTGATCGCGCCGTGAAACGTGAGGCGATGCTTCGCAATTCGAGCAGCGATCCCAGATGGCAATAGAGGGAGTCCAATCTCTCGACTGCCCGAGGCCAAGAGTTTCGAGCGTGTCTCGCTCGTCACCCAATCCACGAAATCGTCGTCGGTCCCGAAGTCGTGATTCACGGCGAGTACATGCGCTACGCTCGGAGCCCAATCGCGAATCGCGAGAGCATCCGCCCACGTCTCCACCCACGGCGTGACCGGGGAGACGAACGTCGCTGCGATGCCCATATCCCGCACGACGTCGAGGTAGCCGGCATTCCTGTCTAGCATTCGGAAATCGTCGAGCGACCCTCCGGGGAGATCGACGATCGTCGGGCGACCGTACGCGAGCACTTCCGCGAGCGCGGCACGGCTTTCGGTATCCGCATGCCAGTCGATCGCGACCACACCCCCCTCGATCGGCGAGGGTTGAGGATTGAGCAACCGGCCGTCGGTGTCTCTCATCCCCAAGTGTTTCAGGAATTGGCCGACCCCGCAATCGGCATCGACGAGCACCGGTCCGGTTTTACGCGAACGATGAATCTCCGCGAGCAGTCGCGCAATCTTCGTCTTCCCGGTACCGCCCTTGCGGCCGGTGAAGAACACCGCGCGCTTCACTTCGGATCCTCACTGAATCCCACATGAACGTTCGGCAAAACGTTCAATGGCGATTTCACCCGTTGATTCGCGCTGCGCCGCGACGTGCGTACCGGTGCGGCATTCTGCTCGGAGAATAATTTCGCCAGCGCGAGACGTATGGAATCGCGTTGGAACATCGCGCCGTGCGCTCGAAGAATTTCAGCGATCCGGCCGTTCGATAGCCCTCGCGCTTTCGCGTCGAGAATCGCCGGCCGCATCTCCTCGAGCACCTTCCTGATGCCGCTGCCACGCCCGGAAATCACGACTTCCGCTGCTGCGAGCGCGCTCGTCATAGCGTCGAGCCGCAGCAACGTTTGCCGTGTTTTGGCTTCTCTGCTATTCGGGTTTTCTTGTGGATCTACGCTCGTTGGAGCGGTGCGATCTGCCATTTCTGTGCGCCCTCGTGATACCTAGGAATGCCGCTCGCCGGCGGCTTCGTTGATCTATCACAGGGCGGTGGCACCGGGCTCCACTCCGCCGTAACCGAGAGCTGCGCGCTCTCGTCCCGGACTCACTACGCACTTTATTCCACTAGCGATGAGACCATTCCTGTTAAATCGGCGCTTCATCGAGTCATCAGAATCGGCTGAGGAACTCATGCCGTAACGCCGTCCCTGAACACTATCGGGTGGGGAACGTTATGCTCTGCAAAGACTTCAGATTGCGCTCTTCTATTTAGCCGCACGTGCTCGTATGCGTAGCGTTTCTTTTCCAATGTGCTCGTGGTACGAGAATAGGTGATCGGGGGCAGGATGGTGCCTGCGGCGCACCAGCCCGACTCATCAAGGGAGCTAACATGGCAAAGACCATCAATCGAACGACCGTCGAGCTCGGCTTACGCGTGCGCGCTGAAGTGAAGGAACGCGTCGAAGCCGACGCCGCGCGCTACGGTCTTTGTGTGAGCGCGTACGTCTCGGACCTGATCTTCGGCCGCGAGCCAAAACCGAAGGTTGGCGTGGAACTCGGGCCGCTGGTTCTACTCGCCCGGCGCGTTGTTGCAGCGCTGGATACGCTACCTGTGACGCCGGAAAACGAGGCCGCGCGCGCCGGCATGACGGAGATGCGGCGGGGTATCACCGATGCGCTGCTGACGCTCCGCCGGACCTACTATGACACGCCGTTGGACGAGCGACGCGCGGAGCGCTGGTCTTGAACGCTAAGATTTGCGCTGGACCAAAAGCTGGTGCGGGCTCCGCGCGTGGCGCCATTCGCTACATTTTGGGGTATTCGCTCGGCTCGCACGAGCATGACCTTGCAGCGACGCCGCAGGAACGCAAGGCGACCTTTCACGCGTTGCTTGCAGAGGCTTCGGAACGCGACGACTTCGGCGTAGGCGTCGTGTTTTCACCGGCGCAGGGACGAGGCGTCCGACCGTCTTCGGTCTACGCGAAAAACGTCTCGAGCCTCGCTACGGCGGATATCGAAATGGACGCGCTCGCGGCGATCGCGTCGAGTCGCAACGTCCGCGAGTCAGCCATCCACTTCGTGTTCTCCGTGAACCCGGGCGAGTCGAAGACCACCTCCGACGACCAGATCATTCGCGCCGCCGAGGCGGCTATTGCGGGAGTCGGCCTCGGTTTGCATGCCCAGGTGTATTCCGTGCATCGGGACACGCCGCATCTGCATTGCCACGTCGTCGTTGCGGCCGTTGAGGCTCGCAGCCTCAAGGTTTGGGAGCGCCATCGTTCGAGATCGCGCCTCTCGTGGGCGACCCGTGAAGCCGAACTCCAGCACAATCTGCCGCACGATCGAGGCCTTGCGATCGTCCGCGGCGACGAGCATGGATACCAACGGATCGAGTGGGCCAGCCGGGCCGAGAAAGCTGCCTGGGCGCGGGAACGGATCGAGGAACGCCTGGCGGATCAGGCTCGGCGATATGCTGCCGATTACGTTGGATTTGAAGATGCAACATCGTGGGCGCGCGACGTCGTGGCCCCGAGTATCCGGGAGGTCATTGCAATAGCCGAGGAACGAGGCGAAGAACCGCGCTGGGCCGACCTTCATGCAATTGCCGCAACCTACGGCACGCGCATCGAGAAATCCGAAGACGGTATGTTTGCGGTCAAGATGATGGAACGGGCCGAAGGGGAGGGGAACGCCGTCGAGCCCAGCCACAACGTTGATGAGCGGGCAGATGCGGCGCAACGCCTCGACGCCTTTGGAGAACCGATTCCCGATCGAGCCATCACGCAGCGGCCATCGGCCGAGCAGACAATCGTGCTCAGCCACGAAGATTTCATCGGGCCCGCTCCATTGACCGACGCTCCGGAACGGGAGCGCCGTGTCTACAAACAGCGCGATGCCTGGCTCGACTCTTACGTCGACGTGGAGCGTGCTGAGGCCGACTTCATCGCGGCGGTTCGGGAAGACCCCTCCCTCGTTAGCCGCGAGATCGTCGCAAACGGCGAGGCCGCATTCACTCGTGCAGATATCGATGCTTTCCTCGCCGACCGGATTAGCGATGCCGACACGATTGACGAACTCAGTCAGTATGCCGAGCAGCACGACGATACGCTCGTGATGCTAACAGCCGACAGTGAGCACCCGCTCTTCACGACCAAGGCGCAGCTCGAACTGGAACGCGAGGTCGACCGCAAGGCTACCCTACTTGCTCACGAGCGGGATCCGCTCTTCAGTCGCCGGGCTCTCGATCGCGCGATTGCCGATATCGAACGCGAGCGCGGCATTGTGATTAGTGACGAGCAACGCCGCGTGCTCGACGCGTTAGAGTATCGATTGAGTTGGGTCAATGGCGATGCCGGCAGCGGCAAGACAACGATCATGGCCGTGGCAAATCGCTACTGCGAGATCACACACCGGCCCATCGTAGGATTCACGACGGCGCAAGCGGCAGCCGAAAAACTTCAGCGAGAATCCGGTGCGTTCGCGCTCAACTCAACTCGTGCGTTGATGCGCGAGAACATTGGAGAGCAAATCGTTGGGCGCCGGGCCACCGTCATGCTCGACGAAGCGAGCATGCTCGATTTGCGCGCTCTCGACCGTACGCTCGACCTCGCCCATGACCGGCACGCCATGATCATCGGGATTGGCGATGCAGCGCAACTGCCTGCGATCGGGGCTGGCGATGCGCATCGCTTGATGTGTGAGGTTGCCCGCGAGGCGGGAACCTACAGCGAACTGCACGACGTGCGCCGCCAAAAAAGCGAACTCGCGTGGATGCGGCCCGTCGTCACGGACCTTGGCAGATCAATTCGTGACGGCGACGCGCCGGGCGTTGAGCGCAACGTGCTAGAGATGGGCAAACACGACGTCTTCCGTTTCGAGGAGGATCGAGCGGCGACACTCCAGGCCGCGGCCCAGCGCTACGTTAAAGGCAAGGCTGCCGGCGAGGAGGTCATCCTCAATGTCGCCACGCGCCTGGAGGCCAAACACCTCAATCAAACCGTTCGTGCCGAAATCGGTATTGCCGGAACTGGCACCCCGTTTCGCACGCAGCACGGCGTCTGTGAGGTTGCCGTTGGAGATCGCATCGTCTTCGAGCGCAACAATCGCAAACTCGGCGTGCTCAACGGCTACACGGCGATCGTCGAAGACGTCCGGTACGACAAAGCGCGCGACGCCTGGGCGATAACCGCAAAACTCGACAATGGCCGGCGCGTGTCGTTCGATCCGGCGCAGTATCGCGATTTTTCCCACGGGTACGCCGTGACTACGCACAAGGCGCAAGGGCAATCGGTGCAAACCGACGTGTACGTGTTGACCAAGAGCGCCGATGCTCGCAAGGTGTTCGTCGGTATGACACGGGGCGAGCACGCCCTCGAAGTTTACGTCTCAAGGGAAGCCTATGCGACGGCCCAGGATCTGGCGTCCTCCATCGCCCAGCGGATCGAGGCCAAGAGCGACGCCATCCTGTTCCAAGAGATCGTCAAGCGCACTGGCGGCCCCGAGACCGTCTGGGCGCAGAACGTCACGCGTGCGATGCGCGAGGAGCGTGACCCGCTGCGCCAGCAACACGCTCGCGAGACGGCGAAACTCGCCGATCTACGCGACCTTCGCTTGCGCGCCGACGCCGAGTGCTATCGAGTGCAGATGAAAGCAGCAACGGCCGAGCAGAAGAAGGCCGTCGCTGCTAAGCATCGCGCCGAGGTCGCCAGGATCGTCAAGGAGACGAAACCGCGCTCCTTCGTGGAATGGATGGCCGAAAATCGCCACCGAATCGAGACGCAGGCCGAGCGTGCCGCCGCGCTACGTCAGATTCGTAGGAACCGCGCGATCGAAGCCGGCCGGCGCCAACAGGTACAGGAGCCAGCCCACCGTGAGCGCGACCGAGGACAGAGCCGCAGCCGCGAGCACGGCGGACGCTCGCGATAATCACCGTTACACCGGGTTTTCTTGCGTTCTGACTCCTCAGCCAGTCGTCCCTGTATCGTCGTCATCCCAGTCGGAGTTGCGGCGAATGATCGTGCGGCTCTACGCGGAGAGCGTCCTTATCGTCGCTTCGTGCACATGTTGAGCGGTCTGTAGTTCTGGTCGCGGACGCGCTCGAGGCCGATTGGAACACCAAGCTGCGCGCGTTAACCGCGGCCCAGGAAGAATACGAAAGAGCTCGCCAGGCTGACGCGTGCGGCATCAGCCCCGCGCAACGGGCGGAGATCCTTGCCTTGGCCAGCGACTTTCCCAGGCTGTGGTGCGATCCCAACACGCCCTCACTCGAACGCAAGCGAATGATGCGCCTGATCATCACCGACGTTACGCTGATGAAGGGAGATACGTTGCACGCACACGTCCGCTTTACTGGCGGTGCAACCCATCACCTCGATCTGCCGCTTCCGAAAACGCTCGGACAACTGCGCACCACCGACGCAGCCGTCGTTCGGGAAATCGATCGGCTTATCGACACCTACACGGACAGCGAAATCGCAGACTACTTGAACGAGCGTGGTATCCGGACCCTCACCCCTTCTCCATTTACTCGAGGTAGAATTACTAAATTGCGTCACATCTATCGCCTCAAAGACCGTCGAACACGACTCATCGAGGCCGGGATGCTCACACCTTCAGAGGTTGCAGCACGCTGCGGCGTCGAGGTCAGCACCGTGCACCTGTGGCGCCGGCGCGGACTGCTGCGAGCGCATCCCATCAACGATAAGGGCGAGTACCTCTACGAACTGCCTCTAGCCGGTCTCCCGAACAAGTATGCGCAGAAAGCCGCCAACATCGCCGTCCACGATATTACTGCGGCGGCGACCTGCGTGGGCTGACCCCGATGTTTAACGACAACGCCGACCATTTCTCAAGGTTGAGATTACCCAGAGCAGAAAGGAACGCCATGCCCCTTGAGCGCTATCGAGAGTACGCTTCTTTCACGCAAAATCCGACATATCGCTTACAAAGCCCACGTGGTGCAGTATGAAGCGGAGCCCTTGGTTTTCGGACGGGCTGGCCAACAGGCTCTGGGAATGAATCCGTGGGCGACGGCGAACTCCTGATAGCGCTTGTTCCAGACGATGGTTTTCCCGGCACGACTGACAACCGCCGTTTTGAGGTTGTCAACGAGCACTTCGTTCGGTACGCCGCCGAAGAACGCAAAAGCGCGATGATGGCAATCCAGCCAGTTCAGCATTTGCATATCGGTCGTAAAGCGCACGAAGAGTGCACGTGACCATGCCATCACCGCAACGAAGACGTAGATTTTGACGCGGTGAGGACCGAGATCGACGAGGCCGAGCTCACCCCAGTCAACTTGCATCTGCTGGCCGGGACGGACGAAGAACCGCTGTTCCGCCGGTTTCGGCTGACGGCGTAACGGTTTAAGGTAATCCTTGAGAACGGTTCGGCCGCCCTGATAGCCGACCAGTTGCAACTCATCGAAGATCCGCTCGCTAGTCCACAGCGACTTGACCGGATCGGCGAGCCAGGCAGAGACCGTATCGACGTACGGGGCCAACTTGAGACCTTGGGGGCGCTTGCGCTTACCGCTTGGCACTTGAGAGCTTCGCAACGCACGGCGCACGGCGTTGCGGCTGACGCCGCGCAGGGCGGCGATCTTGCGGATGCTCAAGCCCTGCATCCGTAGGGTATGAAAGTCCATCCAATGCTCCGAACGAGTGATGGCGAGCTCCTTCCGTTGGCGATGCTAGATACATCAGCCCGTATTCGGAGGGGGCTCGTCCTATTCGGGCAACCGGCCCGGCTCGGAGGTGGGTTCGCCTTATCCCGGCGGAAGCGGGTTCACCTTAACGCTGCCGCGACAGTCTCGCGGTATCCAGCGGCGTCGGCCTCCTTTCGGCAGACGTACGCGCCGTGCTCCGTACGCCCGTACCAGCACATTCCCTTCAAGTGATGGACGCCGCTACGTGCGTTGAGCCAGACGACTTGATCTGTTGGGCAATGCCGTTGCTCTGGTCGACCAACCCGATCGAACATCTCAACAACGTCTTGCGCAAGCGCACCAACGTCGTCGGCATCTTTCCCAATGCCGACTCGGCGATCCGGCTGATCACGATGCTGCTTCTCGAACAGACCGAGGATTGGCTCACCGAACGCGCCTACATGAGCGAAGAGTCGATGCACGCAATCAAAACGCAATAACGCGAAGCTGTGGACAGCGTGCATGGGCTTCCATCGCTCATCGTCACGCCGAGCAACGGCTCATGCACCCGTGTCCACAGCGGCTGCCGCGACGGAAGAAGAAAGAAAGGAACGACGGAGAACTCTACGTAGCAACAGGAGTTGGCTTAAAAACTCCACTCAAATCAGGACGCGGTCCCCGGACCCGGTGAACCATGCGGTCCTCGAGCCGCGTTCGGTGTTCGCGCGAGCCAAATAGTTCGATGATGGCCGTCTCAGGTCGGCTTCGTTTTTCTCCGCAGTGCGATATTACTGTCTTCACCCGGAAGTCGGCTGATGCAGATGTGTCGAGGTTGGAACGAAACGTTGGGTCGCCATCAGGAGATCGATCGATTGCTGTGCGTGGCGTCTCCACGATCGTTGCAGCTAGTCTCTTTGGACACGCAGGCGATTATCCGAAACTACCGTGATGAGGGCTATTCGGATCGGCAAGGATGACCGCAGCCTACATCACCTTCGCCAGGAGTTGCGCGTAGTTGCGAACGCCGAACTTGCGGTAGAGATTCTTCACATGCGTGCGCGCGGTGCTCTCTTTGAGGTGGAGCTGAGCACCGATGGCCCTGGGCCTCTCCCCCGCTCGAATGAGCGTGAGGATCTCCCGCTCGCGCCGGGTGAGTACGCCGAGCGAGAGTAGACGGGGGAACGCGTTTGCCGGGTAGTGCGACAGATGCGCGCGTGCACGCTCTTGCCAGGGGTGGGCGTGACCGATCTGATAGAGGAGGGTGGCCATTCTGGCAGCGCGCCATTCACACCGAACTCGCCCAAAGAGCGCGTAGGCTTGGCTCGCAGGTTCGGCGGCATCGCGAGTGCCGAAGGCGTGCAACGCGAGGGCACGCGCCTCGGCAACGGAGGCGGTCAGTCGCGACCCGTGTGCGAGGGATGCGCGCGGGCCCGCCATGCGCGCCGTGCGTTCGATCAGGTCGCAACAGCCCAGCGCGCTCTGCACGGCACCGAGCTCCGCGAGCAGACAGGCGCACTGCGCTAATGTAGCCAGATCGTCGACACGATCCCAGCTGAGGACTCGGGCGTACTCCTCGATGAGCGCCGTGGTTGAACTGGCTGCCGCGGGCTCGCGCAAGTCGGTGAGAAATACGAGCGTCATGCGATCGAGGCACGCGGCGAGGTGATCGATGGGCGTCATCGCTTGGAGCTCCTCGCGCACGAAGCAGCCTACGGCAGTGCGGTGATCGCCGTGCAGCGCATACGCCCATCCGAGAAGGTGCAGTAGAGAGGAAGACATCGAGCGCAGCCGTGGCTGCGCGAGCAGTCCCTCGAGTTCGCCGAGCGGGGCCGGCTCGAGCACGACGTCGCTCGCCAGAAGGGAGAGCGCGCGCACGACCTGCTCCGTCAGCCGCCGCTCCGCCTGCGCTTGGCGCTTCATCACGTCGGCGGCTGCGAGCAGGAGCGATGCCGACCGCTCGAGTTCATCCTTAGCCGCCGCAAGATCGGCTTCGAGGAGAAGATTGCGCGCCTGCAGTGACGGTGTCGGCGTGGGCATGCGCTGCAGCCACCACTGGGCGCGGGGGTAATCGCGCTGCAGATACGCGGCAAGCGCGGCGAAGAAGGAGATCTCCGCACGTGCAACCGGCTCGATGCCGTGGAGATCGTCGGGTGTCACCGTACCCGCTTCGTCTTCGCCCGAACTCGCCCGCACGCAGCCGAGCAGCGCCTCCCAGAAGAGACGCTCTTCGTCGCGCTGCACGCCACCCGTCGCGAGAGCTGCCAGTTCGCGCACCTCGTCGAGATCGTTCTGGTCCCAAGCGCGGCGCGCACGATCAAGTAGCGCGGCAGCACATACGTTGGCTGCCGGTCGCACATTTGTTCAATTCGCCGTGTCGCTACGGTTTCCTTGCCGTGCACTCGTGCGCCGCGTCTCCCCAAAATTGGGGAGGCTCGCAAAAACGGACTGCCCAATTTTGACGATTTCCCTCAGTCGCGTTGCGGTGTAGGCTAGAGGGACATCGCTATGAACCGGGTGATGGACAGAATAGTCGCGCGGGTGCTCTGCGCCGCTCTTGCAAGCACCACCGCTGCGCTCATGCTCGCCGGTGCGGCGAAGGGCGCGTCACGCCGCCATCATCCCGCGCCCGTACCGAGTCCGGTTCCGGTGGTGGTTTCGCTGCACGAACTCGCGGCGTCGCATGCCGCGGCGATCGTGCGCGGCTTCTACCCGAAGCTGCGCGTGCGCGTCGACGCCCATGCCAACGCGGTGATCGCGATTGCGCCGCCGGACGAGGCGGATGCGATCCGCACGATTCTCCAAGGCATCGATGTGCGTAATCCCGCCGCCGCAAACGTCGACGCAGAGGTCTTGCACAATGCCGCGCCTTCTGCGGTGATTCAGAGGCTACGCAGCGTCTTCCCCACCGCGCGCTTCTTCGTCGCGCCGAATCGCACGCTCATCACCGTCGCCAGCCCCGACGATCTCGAGCAGATCAAGACGGTGATCGCGGCGATCGATACGCCGCTGCAGACGCCGACACCGCGCCCACGCTATGCACCGCAGGCGGTGCGCGTGCAGCAGGGCAACGTGAGAACGATCGCCCGCGCCGTCGCCCATCAGGTGAACGACGTGGCGGTCGCGATCTCGGGCTCAGTCATCGTGCTGCGCGGACCACCGGACGACGTTGCGCACGCGAAGGATCTGATCGCGCAGCTCGACGTACCGCAGCGCGGCCAGAGTTACGCCACCGTCTACCGCCTGCGCTACGCCGACGCCGCTTCAACGGCGAGCCTGCTCGAGCAGTCCTTTCCCGATGCAACCGTTGCGGTGAATACGGACCTCAACGCGCTCACGATCACTGCATCGACCGAGATCCAGGACCGCATCGCGCAAGCCATCGCCCAACTCGATGTTGCGCCTGCCGGTGCTCCAGGGGCAAGCGGTGGCGCGGCGCCCTCGATGACGGTGGTCTCCCTCAACGCCGCGATGCCCGGCAGTAACAGCAGCTCCACCACCGCGAGCGACCTCGCCCAAACCGTGCAGCAGGCGCTGCAGCAGTCGGCCCCCGACCTGCACGTCACCGTCCCGCCCAACTCGACCCAGCTTATTCTCACCGGCTCGCCCTATTCGATCGAACTCGCCGAGCAACTCATCGCCAAGCTCGACGTCATGCCGCCGATGGTCGTACTCGACACGGAGATTCTGGAAGTCGACGAGGGCGTTGCCAAGCAGCTGGGCTTCCAGTTTCCGGGCGCGATGCTCTCGACGACCTTCTCCGAGACGACGCCGCAGGTTCAGTCCAACGGCCTGCCGGGGCGGCTCTTGGGACTCATGCCCTTGACGCGCACGCCCTTGAGTCTGGTTGCGGAGCTGAACTTCCTGATCGCCAACAACGAGGCGCGCATCCTGGAGGACCCGCAGATCACCACGTTCTCGGGCCACACCGCGACGATCCGCGCGGGCGAGACGATCAACGTGCTCACGACCACCGGCGGCGGTGCCGGGGTGGTCCCTACCTCGCAAATTTCTTCGTTCCAAACCGGCGTGACGCTCGACATCACCCCGGTCGTCAACGCCGATGGGCTCATCACGATTGCGCTGCATCCGACGGTGAACAGCGTGGCGGGGGTGAGCGCAGCTGGGGTTCCCAACGTGCAGACCCGCGATACCAGCACGACCGTGGGATTGCGCGACGGGCAGACGCTGGTGATCGGCGGATTGATCGAGGACGACAGCTCGCGCGAGGTGCAGCGGATTCCGTTCTTGGGCTACCTGCCGTTGATCGGCTTCCTGTTTCGCGACACGAACGTGCAGCACACGCGCAACGAACTCCTGATCTCGATCACGCCGCACGTCATCCCCGAGCATCCGCCAACGGCACCGGAAGCAACGCCGAACCCGACGCCAGTCCCGATTACGCTGCCGACGCCGGTAACGGTTCCGTTGCCAACGCCAGCGCCGTGGCCGATGCTGCCGCCTGCGCCGCGCGCGCAGCTACTCCCGACTCCGGTTCCGGTTGCGATTTCACCGCCCGAGCCGACACCTGCGCCTACTGTCATCCCGAGCGAGCGAAACGCGCCAGCGTTGAGCGACGTCGGGGGAAGCGCCACGCCGCACCCGCTCGTCTCTCCATCACCCGTTGCCCTGCCATCGGCATTTTCGCAGACGGATGTCTACACGTTTGGCACGGCTCCCGCGAACAACTACGCCGCTCCCAACGCCGCGCCGCAGATCTTCTTCGTGCAAGTGCAGCCCACCGTGATCGGTGACGGAGAGCAGATGACGATCTCCGCGATCACCACGACCAACGTCACCCGCCTCACCTTCGGCTCCAACACGATGCTGCCCGAGGCGCAGCTGCGGATGGTTGCACCGGGCAAGTGGCAGAGCACCTTCACCTTCAGCAGCGCGGGACTGCCGGTCGGGCAGAGCAACGTGCAGATGACCCTGACTGCGACGACCGCGGTGGGCGGCATGGTTGCGGTGCCGGTTCCGCTCTCGGTGGTGCAGCCGTGAGCGCGCGCAAGGTCATCTGGATCGTCCTGTGCGTGCTCAGCTCCGCGCTCACGTTTGGCTGCGCGAAGCAATCAGGAGGTGTCATTCCGGTGGTCTCGCCGTCGCCGAGCCCGACCGCGGTGCCGTCGGTCGCGTGCAATACGAATGAGAGCACGAACCCCAACCTCATCCTGATCGGTATCGGCAGCGAGGCGACGACGGTGACCTCTCCGTACGGTCAGATCGCGGGCTATGCGCTCTTCGACGGCATCGACATCCCCGGTCAGGCGCAGGTTATCAGCAAGACCTACGCGGGTCAGCCGATCACGACCACCAACACGGTGCAGTTCACCAACATCGAGTTGGGCGCGGGCACGATCTTCCACTCGGCGGTGGCGTTTGCGGGAAAGTTCCCGCCGACGCCCTACGTCTTTCCATCTCCCGCCGCCTCGCCGGTGGGCACGGTGATCGGCAATAGCTTCTGGTCGACCGGGCGCATTCCGCCGGCGCAGAGCGGGCTGCTCTGTTTCTCCCAAGAGTTCACGCTCGAGCCGGGCACCTATTACTTCGGCGATTTGGACTACTACAACACGATCACGAGTTATCGTGACGTGCTGGTGGTGCAGCCGTGAGAGCGCGCACCAAGACGAAGCGGTACCCTCGGCCGATCTCGGAGTGGCCGGACATCATGATCCCGGAACAACTTGCCGATTGTCTTGGAGTCGACGTCCACGTCGTCTACTACGAAATCAGGCACAAGGGTGCGCCGCATGCCCTCATAGGAAGGAAGCGGTACCGGATCTTCCGAGACAAATGGCTGGCCTGGATGGGCAACGGCGAGAAGAAATCTTTCTCGGGATGATCTTCGCGTAAGTTGGCGCGCACTGGCGCTGTGTACCGCAACTTACCGCATCCTGACGTAACGTAGCGTCGTTTAGCGCGAGCTATTTGGAAATTCTCGATTTGCGCGCTGCAACCGAGCAGTCATATACTGCGCGCACAGCTTACTTCTCGGTAGTGCGCGGAGGTCTCTCGCATGCGACGCATCATCGCCGGCGTTCTCTTCACGGTCATGCTTACCCAGAGTTCGGGGGCATCGGCGCTCGCGGCTTCGGATTCTGTCGGGAATCCGTTCGCCGCTATTGGCGAGACGCTTGTCGCGGCGGTAGTTCCGCTGCACAATGCGTGGCTCAACTCTGCGATGCATGCCATGTTCGCAGGGCAGTTTGCGCGCTACGAGGCGATGCATGCGCCGCGCCCTGTGTTCCCGCATGTCCTGCGCATCGCGCGACCGCCGAGCGCGAGCCGTTGGCGCAACGCCCGGATGACGCTCCGCTACGGAATCGCGGTGCACGTCCCCGGAAGACATGGTCCACGAGCAATCGATCCGCGCGAGGCGCCGCGCGACCCAATGGCGATGCGTCGCAGCACGCCACCCGGAAGTCGCGCAGCAGAGAGTAGGACGAGGACGCTGCGACTCTCGTTCACGCCACGCTGGAACGCCCGTGGTGGGTTCATCGTTCCGGCACCGCCACGCCAGCAAGCAACGACCGCGCCTGGCCATGCGCGCCCATTCTTCTGCGGCCTGCATGGATGCTTCACATACTCGCCGCCGCCGACAGCCTCGCCAACGCCTACTCCCACGCCGACGCCATCACCGACGCCTACCTCGGCTCCGACGCCTACGGCGAGTCCCACCGCAACGCCGCCGCCGGGATCAAACGGGACCACCGGCATCAATCATTACTGGACCTACGAGGAGGAGCCGCTGCCCGGCATCGGCAAGGCGATGGTCAACGTCGGCAACGGCAACCTGGTGGTGCAAGTCGACGATCTGGACGTTCCCGAACGCGGCGTCGACCTCGCCTTCCGACGTACGTACAATTCGCAGAGCCACCACGATGCCAGCGGCACCGACGGCTCGACCCCCTCGGTCTTCGGCAACGGCTGGACGAACACGTTCGACGCGCACTTAGCGTACAACGCAACCGACAACATCATCTCGGTCTACGATATCGACGGGGCACGCTACGACTTCTGCGCAAATGGAAGCGGTGGCTGGCAATCCTGCACGAGCGCCGGCGCCAACAACTACACGACGCTGACGAGCGACGGAAGCTGCGGCTACTACTGGACGAAGAAGACCGGCACCGCCTACTACTTCGAGGCGCCGAACCAGCCCTCGACTTGCGGCACGCAGATTCCCGGAGGGCTCGCAGGCCGCGTGCTCGCGATCCAAGGGCGCAACGTCAACAGCAGCCTGATCTTCACCTACTCGTGGGCCAACGGCAACGACACGAACCCGGAGAACCTGACCCAGATCGTTGTTTCTCACAGCGACGGGCAGTCGCTCACGCTCACCTTCGCACTGCTCAATGGGACCGGGCCCGATGAGCTGCAGTCGATCACCCGCCCGGACGGCGCCACGATCTCCTACGAGTACGATTCCTCGG
>JAKAPO010000278.1 GCA_021807065.1 bacterium | reverse complement strand
TTCCGATCTGGTGCGCAGCGATACCCGCCGGAGAACGTGCCAACGCCGTCGTTTGCGTCAAGCAGGTCCGTGGGACGTGCGTCTCCATTCGCCATACGTTTCGCGGTCCCAAGAAACTCCACTGCGCACGCACAGCATCGGGTGGAGTCGTTCATTGGAGTAAGGGCACGTTCATCGCCGGCCGCGTCATCCTGAGGCCGTAGGATTGCCGTAGTCTGCGGTTCATGACTTTGCGCGAAAGATGACGTCGATCGCCATGGCGAAGATCGCCGTGGCGATCGGCGTCCAGATCCAGAACGTGACCTTCTGAAACTGCCCGAAACGATCGCTGAACTCCATCTTCAGCTCGGTCCGCGTTGCATCCAAATCTCGTTTAAAGTCGGCGTGCAGGCCATCACCGTTTTGTTTGATTTCGGCACGCAGGCCATCATTGAGCGCACTTTGTCATCGGGATGACAAAGTGTTAGTTGCGTTCCACGTGGATGTCGCCGCTGATGCTCTTGAGCGTTACGTGACCGCCACCGCGACCTATCGTGCCGCTGGCTTCTTCACCAACGACGTGATTCCGCGTCGGAATCGCCCAGCTGCTGTTGATGTCTCCTGAAAGACTCTTCGCATCGACGAACGCGCCGGCAGCGGCGGGCAGGCCAAGATGGATGTCGCCGCTGACGGTCTCGACGTCGGCGTTGCGAGCGGCATTCATGTGAAGCATGGAGACTCGTACGTCGCCCGAGACGCTATGGACGGTAAGGTCGCCCCCAACGCGCATCGCCGTTACGTCGCCCGAGACGCTGTGCACGTGCACGCTGCCGCCGATTCCGCTGGCCACGACGTCGCCGCTGACCTCTTCGATGTCGAGCGAGGCGGCGCGGGGAACGTGAATCGTATAATCGACCGAACCTTCGTTGCCGAACCACTCGTGGGCGTAATGCGTCTCGATTTGCACGCTCCCCGCCGGGACTTGGTCGCGGTCGATCTCGACCGTGACCCGGCGCAGGCCCCTCACCGATGCGGCGTGCTTTATCGCAACGATGTCGACGACGTCTTGGTTCCACGGTAGAATTCTCACGTCACCCGAGACGTTCGAAACGCTCATGTGAACGCCGGATCGCGCCGCGAAACGCTCGTGGACCGTGGCGTGCACGGCGTCGCCGAAACCGAAGTCGGTGGCGACGCATCCCGAAAGTGCAAGCGCCGCGAGCGTCCCAATCACCGGAAAACGTATCATCTCGACCTCCCGGGCTCCCAACGAGCCTTGTAGTCATACGCTTCGCTGCCCGCGTTGTTTCGCCCATGCTTTTCGCGGCCAGAGAGGCGGGGGACGGCGCCTCGCGAATCCACCTCTACCGTGGGCATCGAAAGCTTGATTCGAGCGATCCCGGATTTTCCGTTGCCGGGCATCCTTTTCCGGGATATTACGCCCCTGCTCAAGGATCCGAAAGGGTTCAGGAGCGCGATCGATCTCTTCGTCGATAGTTTCAAGGGTCGCGGCGTCAATCACGTCGTCGGCATCGAGGCGCGTGGCTACATGCTGGGCGCTCCGCTTGCCTATGGAATCGGTGCAGGTTTCATTCCTGTCCGCAAGCCGGGAAAGTTACCGTACAGCAAGCTCTCGGAATCCTACGCACTGGAATATGGCACCAACTCGCTCGAGATTCACGCCGACGCGCTCGGTGACGGCGATAGCGTCATCGTCGTGGACGACCTGCTCGCAACCGGCGGCACTGCCGCCGCGACGCGGCGTCTGCTCGAGCGGCTTGGCGCTAGGATCGAAGCCTTTGGATTTCTCATCGAACTCGACGCGTTGAAAGGACGCGATGCGCTACCCGGTGCCGAAGTCATTTCGTTCATTCGTTATTAGTCTTCTGGTCGTCGCACTCGCCGGCGCGCCGGCCCTTGCCCGGCGGCATGCGCCGCCGACGCCGTCACCCACGCCGGTCCCGCCTGCCAATCCCGGGGTAACGATGCTGGCTCGCCGCGAGTTCGTCTTACGCCAGGCCGGGCAGATCGACGGAAGGTTCCTCACCCCGCAGTTCAGGGCAAATATGACCCAGCGGCAGGTTGAGCAGGTTTCCGAAGAGCTAGGTCCCCTCGGTGCTCTCACCGGCATGCAGTACCTCGGTCCGGTGAGCGATCCGGATCTTCCGGCGGGGGCGCACGCCTATCTCTATAAGATGATCTGCACCAACGGCTCGATCTACGAGCAGATCTTCGTGGACGGCCACGGAAAGATTGCAGGCGAGCTGTTCCGCGACACCCTGGCCACCCCCACCCCGTGATAGAATAGGAGCCTGCACGTTGCAGGCCTCCTATGACCATCGACGATCTCATAGCTAAAGTCGCCGCCTATGACCCCAGCCTCGACAGGGAGTGGCTGCGGCGTGTTTACGAGACCGCCCAGCACGCCCACGAGGGGCAGCTGCGCGCCTCCGGAGAGTCTTACATCGCGCATCCGCTCGCGGTCGCGACGATTCTCGCCGATCTGGAGATGGATCGCCAGACGATCGCGGCGGCGCTGCTCCACGACGTGGTGGAAGATACGAGCATCACGAGCGACGAGGTGGCGTCGCGGTTCGGTGAGGAGATCGCGATACTCGTCGACGGGGTCACCAAGTTAACCCGCATTCCGTACCAATCGAAAGAAGACGCGCAGGTCGAGAACCTGCGCAAGATGTTCCTGGCGATGGCGCGCGACATTCGCGTCATCATCATCAAGCTCGCCGATCGTCTGCACAATATGCGCACGCTCGCGAGCCTGCCGGCCGCCAAGCGGCAGGCGATCGCCCGCGAGACGCTCGACATCTACGCGCCGATCGCGCATCGCTTAGGCATCTGGCGCATCAAATGGGAGATCGAGGATCTCTGCTTGCGCTATCTCGATCCGGATGGATACCGTGAAATCGTCGAGCGCGTTGCGAGAACGCGCGACGCCCGCGAAAGCGACGTGCAGGAGGTGATCGCGCGCCTCACCGGCGAGTTCAAGACGCTGAAGATCAATGCAGAGATCCATGGGCGGCCGAAACATTTCTACTCGATCTATACGAAGATCAAACGCGGCCACGATTTTTCGAATATTTACGACATGACGGCGATACGAATCATCGTCGAGTCGGTCAAAGATTGTTATGCAGCTCTAGGCGCCGTACACGCGATGTGGCCGCCGTTACCGGGACGATTCAAAGATTACATTGCGATGCCCAAGCCGAACATGTACCAGTCGCTCCACACGACG
>JAKAPO010000022.1 GCA_021807065.1 bacterium | reverse complement strand
CGCAGTACGATCAACGAGATCGTGAATGGACGCCGCGCGGTGACGCCCGAGATGGCGTTGCGTCTCGCGCACGCACTCCGCACAACGCCGCAATACTGGATAAACCTCCAGGCGGCAGTCGATCTCTACGACGCGCAACACTCACCGCTAGCGAAAGAAGTCGCGCAGCTGAAAGTGTTGGTATCGGTATAAAGTCGCGCCACGCCCGTGCAAACTGCAATCCGCTGATTCTAATTGCGGACCAACGGGGGTAGGGCGAAGCCGATCGGCAAACCCTCGTATCGCGCGTTTATTACGATTGTTCTCGATTCGGGTGGCGTCGGGGCATTACCGGATGCCGCCACCTTTGCTGATACTTCGGGCGGGCTGCACTTGCCATGAAGTAGCTGTTCGGATGCGTGTGCACGCCCGGCAGAAACCGGCCCACCTCGTCCTCGAAGTTGCCCGGGCCGATGCCGAGGAGCGGATGGTGCTGCCAGATCTGGAGCGCCGCGCTCCACAGCCCCGTGCGCGTCCCCAAGCCACCGTTGAAATTTGTGGGGTCGCCGAAGAGGCGATGCGCCGGCGCGAACCCCGGAGACGCCGCTACGCGGCATAAGGGGGAGGCGAGGCTTTGCCCATAAAAGGGCCGTTGCCCTCTCACGGCACCGAGTCGGTTCTAGCCATGAGGCTCAAGCGGAAGGACCAGACCTGTCTCTGAGAACGCAACCGTGGCGCCCATTTTTGGAGGATCCAAACCTCGGCGGCTACCAACGCAGAACGTGGTAGCGGCGGTCGAGACCGCGGCGAAGGCCGCGCCGATGACGATGATCTGGCCGCGTGCGCCGGGCACTGGCTCGATTTTCCGGGCGACGGGCCCCAGGAGATTGCGCGCTTGCTGCTCGACCAGCACCCTGTCACGCTGGAGCAACGCAGGGAGCGATGCCCCCAAGGCGCGACTCGCCCATTCCGGGATGTCCCCCGCGATGAAGGCAAGCCGCCCCTGGTTCCTCTCAAGCACCTGCTCGAAAGCCCGCGCTCCATCGGGCCCCATGATCGGCGGTGCGGCGTTGTCGACGAGGACGGCACGATCAGCGAGCTCAAGAGCGCGCGGTAAGCGCGCCATGCTGGCGTGGTGTTTCCGCACGATGACATCTCGAGGAATGTCATGCAAACCGAGGGCGACGCGCTCCTCAACACGCTCGATATGGCGCTGCGGTTCACCGGCGCCCAGGAAGAAGAGCTCGACCCGATACCCGAGGTCTTTCGCCTCCTGCATCATCCGCAGGTACGTCGATGGAGTCGCGAGATCACGTCCCGCGAGAGTCGTCTCAATACAGAAGCTCTCGCGGCGTACAAGGTAATCAAGAGCGCGCAGATGGCCCTGTTTCCACGCGTCACCCGCGCTGAGGTGATGTGCGCGGCCGATCTCATCGGCGTCAATCACGGGCATCATGGCGCGTAGTCCCGAGCCCTCGGTGAACGTGCTCTTACCGGCACCATTGGGCCCCGCGACAACAATGAAGCGGGGTACGTGCGGAGATTGGCTCAACGCGCGGAGGCGAGGTTAGCCGATGCGCGGGACGAGCGGGTGCGCCTGCGAGGCGACTTCTCGGATACGCTCGATCGTGCCCTTCGACTCGCGGACCTCGAAGGTCCGGCCGTCGGGCGCCAGTTCGAAGAGCCTGCCCTTATCCTGACCGCGGCCCTCATAGCGGATGGATCGACCAAGAGCGTGGATCTTCTCGACGCGCTCGGCCGCCAGGGCCCGAGCCCCGCGCAGCATCGCTTCAACATCCGGCGAGGGGCCGACCTGGAGCGCCTGTTCGAGCGGGACGGCTTGAACCTGCTTCATGGCTTGAGTATACACCCCCGGGACCGGGGCTGGCTATTTCCTTCCGGCCGGGGTTTATGGGCAAAGCCGGGAGGCGACTCCCGGGCGCTTTATTACGATTGTTCTCGATTCCGGTGGCGTCGGGGCATCACCGGACACCCGATTTCGAGCGCCTGGGCCCCCCGTCTCGCATGGCCCCGTCACTATGCCCTACGAACAAAGTTAGCGATCGGCAATGCCTATGCTGGTCGCGCTGCGCGGTGCGCTTGCGGCGGCGATTGCGAAGCCGACGAGGACCCAGTAGAATACGCCGACCTTCGGGTAGATGAGCAAGCCGTCGTACACCTGGTGCAGCGCCATGCCGAAGACCATCGCGATCGTTGCCGAACAGAGCGGCAGCGTCGCGCGCTTGAAGAGCGCGTAGAGCACCGCGACGGTAAGCCAAACGAAGACGAGCAGGCCTGCGAGGCCCTGCTCGGCAAGCAGCTCCATGAAGTAGCTGTTCGGATGCGTATGCACGCCCGGCAGAAACCGGCCCACCACGTCCTCGAAGTTGCCCGGGCCGATGCCGAAGAGCGGATGATGCTGCCAGATCTGTAGCGCCGCGCTCCACAACCCCGTGCGCGTCCCCAAGCCGCCGTTAAAATTTGTGGGATCGCCGAAAAGGCGATGCGCCGGCGCGAACCCCGGAGACGCCGCGACGGCTAGTGTGACGGCTACGGCGGCCAGCAGAACCGCGCCGATTGCCACGGCGATCGCGCGGCGGTCCACCTGCCGGTAGCGCAGCGCATACACCGCGGCAATGCCCGCGCCGCACTGGAGCAGGCCGCCCTTCGAGAACGTGAGCAGCAGCGCTGCCAGGCCGATAGCCAGCGCAACGCGCGCGAGCGTGCGGCACTCGTCGACCAGCGCGAAACCGTAGACCATGGCAATGCCCGCAGCGAGAAAGGCGCCCAGCTGATTCGGCCCGTCGAGCGGCCCGGCGATGCGCGGAAACGTGTGGCCGAAAAACACCTTGTATTCGGTGGCCCCGACCTGCAACTGCAGCAGCGCAAGCGCCGAGACGACGATGAGCAGCCAGCAGAGCGTGCGCCGCAGCAGCGTTTCGTCGGGGTCGGCCTTATAGTAGGCGAACGCCAGGAGAAAGAGGACGAGATACTCCAGGATCTTGAGCGTTTCGCGGATGGCATCGCGGTGCTGCGCCGCCCCTACTGCCGAGATCGCCGACGTCAAGAAGAAGGCGCCGAACGCCGCGGCGATCAGGCCGAAACGAGGCTGGCGCAAATCGCGCAGTTGCCGCAGCATGGGGATGCCGGCGGCTAGGCATCCCAAGAGCACGGCCTTGGGCAGGCTCAGCGTCGTGCCTTCGGTGTCGATGGCGAATGCGAACGGCGCGCTGCCGAGCAGCAAGACCCATGCGTAGGCCGGCCGTTTGCGCGCCAGCAGAAACGTGCCGATGCCGCCGAGCAGCAGAAGGAACACACGCAGAATCTTGGTCGCGCGGCTCGCCACGCTCGCCCCGATCTCCCGGCCGTTCAAGTATTGCGTTCCGGTGCGGCTGTTCTGCAGCTCGACCCGCTGCAGCAGCACCGTCAGCTGGCGGGTGTCCTGGTTGATGCCGCGCTCCGCCGGAACGAAAAACGTGCTGGGGCGCACATGCACCCGCAGCGTTCGCGTCTTGGCTACCGCGCCCGCCAGATGCACGACCAGTTCGTGCTGCCCGGCGTCGAAACAGCACAGATGCGCAGCCGGTTCGCCATCCACGCGCACGTCGAACGCCGCCGGTGCAGTTTCCAACGCATACGATGGAATCTCGACCGTTAGAAGCAGCGTGTCGGATCGCGCGGGAACACGCACGAGGAACGAGGCCCTGCGGCCCAGCCAGCAGCATCCTGCGAGATTGGGCGAGGCATAGACGCCAGAGCTGCTCGCACCGCTCACGATACCGGCGGGATAGAGTGCAGCGGCACGGGCAACGCTTGGCACCACCATCGCGATCGCGGATGCGAGCACCAGTGCCGCGGTCAGCCGCAGGGAGGAACGAAGCATCTGCCCGCCTTCAACACCGCAGGCCGCCAGCCCTCACGCTACAATGGTTTTCGGGCGGCTTAGGTCGCGTGTTGGTGCCGGCGCCAGCGCTAGGGGAACCGAATGCCAGGTTTGGCTGCAGGGCCTCGTCCTACGCTTTTTGCGCTGTGATCATGAGTTGCATGCCGCCCAGGTAGCCGCGACGAAACGACCAGTACAGTCGCAAGCAGACGCCCGAGAAGCCCGCCTCGCGCAAGTGGTCGAGAAAATCCCAACCGAAGTGGTAGTAACAGAGCGCACCACGTGAATGCAGCGGATCTCCGTGATACTCGGGCGGCAAGCAATACTCGATCGACGCGTCGTCCCGAACACGCGCTCTAACCAGCGTCGTGGGCGACTCAAGAACGAACGGGACGGTGACAATCAGGGAACCGCCCTCCTTGAGGGAGCGAAAGCACTCCGCGAGGGCCGCTCCGTAGTTGGGAACGTGCTCGAGGACGTCGGTCGCCACAATCACGTCCACCGATCCGCTATCCAGCGTCAACCGGGTCAAGTCTTCATTGCGGATTCCCCAGCGGTTCCGTGCTCCGAGCGGAACGCCGTTGCCGAGGTGCTCACTTCCGATCACATGCGCGTAGCGCCGGGATAGCGCTCTAAAAAACGGCGTCGACTGCTCCATGACATAGATCGCCGCGTTCGGTCCTGGTTGTACCGTCGAGTCGAGAAAATCGTAAACCGCCCGGATTCTATTGGGTAACTTGCAGTGCCCACAGACCAGTCGCTCGCGCCAATTCGGTGCGCCCCTTTCTCCAAATAAGATGTCCACGTGCAACCTGCGAGTGCGGCGGCAAACTGAGCAGTATGCATCAACCGCGAAATAATCCGCTGCTTGCGGAACAATCGCGCGCTCTAAAGCGTCGCGACGTTCCAAGAGCGAGGCATTCAGCGAGACATATGCCCTGTACTCGTCCAGGCTGGGGCATATGATAGCCCAGAGGCGATCCTCCGCGGTTTCCAGCTCCACTGGGCCTTCATCTGCCCGGACCGTTGGCGCTCTGGCGGTTTGTAGGGCGCGCGACACGCGGCGCGCGATTCTGCTTGGAATCCGGTGCGCGCCGAACGCAAGATCGCGGACTTCCAGGCCCAGTTCTGTAATGAACTTCATATCATATGTCGACGGTGGCAGCGCGCGGGATAGTTTTGCCGCCGTACTTCGACAGAGCCACGCTGAACTCCGTCCAAGCGGACATCGTCGGCCGACCGTTTCGAGCCCTACAGAATGAGCGGGAAGCCGAATTCGCGCGAAGCCGAGCATCCGACAGCGGCCGAGAGCATCTCCGCCACTCGCCGGAGAATCCACGCCAGTAGTACCCCGATTTCGTCAAGCGTTTGGTAGGCGAGCTCCGCGAGAGGGGCCGCGCGAGCCCCAAACGAATTGGGAGTACCATCATGGCAGACGCGGTGCTCGACGACCTCGACGAGCTCGAGGCCCGAACCGTCTTTATTCTCCGCGAGGCTTTTGCGTGCGTCGCGCCGCTGGCCATGCTCTGGTCCATCGGCAAGGACAGCACCGCGCTCCTGTGGATGGTTCGGAAAGCCTTCCTAGGCGACGTGCCGTTCCCCGTTGTGCTGTTGGATACCGGGATGGAGTTCAACGAGGTGTACGCCTTCCGCGACTGGCTGGTTGGGGAATGGAATCTGCCGATCGTGAATCAGCAATGCGCGCCGGAGTCGGAGGTGGACCAGACGCTCCCGCCCGCTGCACGCCACGCGGCAAGAAAGACCGCCGGATTGCGCGATCTCATCGCGCGTGAAAACTACCGCGGAATCATCCTGGGCATCCGGCGCGACGAACAGGCGATTCGCGCCAAAGAACGCATCTTCAGTCCGCGCAATGCCGATGGATCGTGGGACCCGCGCTCGCAGCCACCGGAACTGTGGGACTATTTCCCCTACGAAGTTCCGGACGGCGCGCACGTGCGCATCCACCCGCTGCTGCACTGGACGGAGCTCGACATTTGGCGGTATACCAGGCGCGAGGGCATCCCGTTCGTGCCGCTCTATTTGGCGCGCGACGGCAAGAGGTTTCGGTCGCTCGGTGAGAGCAACATCACCTTCCCGATTCCAAGCGACGCCGCGACGGTCGACGCCGTGATCGCGGAACTGGAGCGTACGCGCGAGCCCGAGCGTGCCGGCCGCAGCATGGACAGCGAGACGGAAGACGCCTTCGAACGTCTTCGAACCTCGGGGTACATGTGAGACAAGTCCGCATCGTCATGGTCGGCGACGTCGACGCCGGGAAGTCCACGATTCTGGGGCGCCTGCTGGTCGACATCGGCCAAGTGACTCCCGCGAGACTTGCGGAATTGGAATCGTCGAGCGCCAAGCGCGGGGTTCCGGTCGAGTACTCGTTCTTGCTCGACGCGTTCCAGATCGAACGCGACCAGGCCATCACGCTGGACATCACGCGGGTTTGGGTTCGCATGCCCGAGCACGACTACGTTTTCGTCGACGCTCCTGGCCACCGCGAATTGATTCGCAACCTGCTCAGCGGCGCATCGGAAGTTGACGCCGCCGTGATGGTGATTGCGGCCGACGAGGGCATTACGCTACAGACGAGCAAGCAGTTTCTGTTCATGCGCGGGTGCGGTTTCACAAAGCTGCTCGTCGCGATTAATAAACTGGACTTGGTCGACGATCAACAGCGCGTTTTTGAGGAGCGCAGCGCGCAGGCTCGCGCGTTTCTGGGGCAGATAGGCATCGAGCCGTTCGCGATGGTTCCCGTCTCCGCCCGGACTGGCGAGAACATCGCCAGCAAGGTGCCCGGCGCGTGGTGGAGCGGTCCCTCGCTCTTGGACGCGCTGGGCGCCATCGAGGTCGATCGCGCACGGTCCTCGGGTCCACTTCGCTTCATCGTCCAGGACGTGTATCGCCGCGGCGCATCGCGCTTGGTTGCGGGCCGCTTGGATTCGGGTAGATTGCGCGCTGGCGAACGCATCGTTTTCTGGCCGCTGCAAACCAGCGCCGTTGTCGAGCGGATCATCGACTGGCCGGACGAACTACAGCAGGCGATCGCGGGCGAGTCGGTGGCAATCGAGTTGGATGAGCGT
Source organism: bacterium (assembly GCA_021807065.1). Lineage (GTDB taxonomy): Bacteria > Vulcanimicrobiota > Vulcanimicrobiia > Vulcanimicrobiales > Vulcanimicrobiaceae > Tyrphobacter. The sequence goes on along the minus strand of JAKAPO010000022.1, from coordinate 8,244 downwards.
ATCTTCGTGGATCGGGGCGCGACCGCGAGCCATCCAGACGACGCACCGCTGCTCGGTCAGGCGCTCGAGGCCGAGGTGGTGTGGCTCGCGCACGACGAGTTGCGCGTCGGCGAGGGGCTGCGCTTGCGTATCGGCACACGCGAGGTCCCAGTCTCCGTTCAACACATCAACGAAGTTGTCGATCCCGATACGGTCGAGCCCATGCAGGCCGAGCACGTGCGCAGCGGCGACGTTGCGATCGTTACGCTGACCTCACGCGAGCTCATCGCGGCAGACGGCGCGCACGTCTCCGGCAGTTTGAGCCGCTTCGTGCTTGTGCGTGAAGGAACGATCGTCGCGGGAGGCCGCGTGCGCGCCGTCGTCGCGCGGCCGCGATCCGAGGGGGCAACGAACGTCACGGCGCAAACGTCATCGGTGGGTGCTTGGGAGCGCACGGTGCGAAACGGGCATACCGGCGGCGTCTTCTGGCTGACGGGTCTGCCCAGCTCCGGCAAGTCCACCATCGCGATGACCGTGCAGCGTATGCTCTTCGATCGCGGCCGCCACGTCTACGTGCTCGACGGCGACACGCTACGTACGACGCTTAACGTCGATCTCGGCTTTTCGGACGACGACCGTACGGAGAACGTTCGCCGAACCGCGGCCGTAGCAGGGGTGTTCGCCGAGGCTGGCTTCATCGTCATTTCGGCGCTCGTCTCGCCGTTCGCTGCCGATCGCGAACGGGCACGAGGCTTCTATCCGGAGCGGTTCTTCGAGATTCACGTTGCTTGCGATCTGCCGACCGCCGAGGAGCGTGACGTGAAGGGCCTGTACAAGCGCGCGCGCGCGGGAGAGATCGCGCACTTCACGGGCGTATCCTCTCCGTACGAAGTGCCGCAGTCGCCGGATCTTCTTATCGAAACTGCGCGCGAAACGGTGCATGAATCGGTCGCTCGACTGATGGAGTTCATCGTGGCGAAGACCAAATTGTGATCGTTGACGCCTGGTCCGGGACGAGCAGACCCGCGAGGTCCTGCTCGGCGAGCAGCTGCGGGAAGTAGTTGTTCCGATCGCGTGTGCACACCAGGCAAAAGGCCAGTCTCCGGCTCTGGAGACGCGGTGATAACAGGCGGCTGGCAAGGGCGCGGTGCTCCTCACGCGTGCAGGCCTCGCTGCGTACAGGACCACCGGCCGGGCGCTGTGGTTCGCCGACTCATTCGCGGGTTCGTCGCCCATCCGGTCGACGATCTGGGCACGCTGGCGCGTCGAGCGGTCTCGATAGGCGGAACCGGCAGAACCTGCGGTCAACCCACGCCGCTGCAAGCGCGCGCTTGAACCGGCCCCGCACCTTACGAGAAAACCCCGTCGTTTCGGGTGCTCTTGCGCTCAGAACTCAGGAGCCGCCGACTAGTAAGCGAACGCCCGAAATGGCGACAAGCGCTACGACGACCGGGCGTAGTGCCGCTGGAGCACGAGTCGCCAGCATGCTGCCGATGCCAACGCCCGGGAGCGCACCAGCGAGCAACAGTGCGGCCAATCCGTAGTTCACGTTGCCGAGCAACGCGTTTCCGGCCGCACCGATCGTGGTGACGATCGCGCCGTAGATTAAACTCGTTCCGACAATTTTCGACACCTGCTCGCGTCCTTTGATGAAATGGAGCGCGGGAACGCTAAGTGAGCCAACGCCTACGCCGGTTGCCGTCGCAATCGCGGCAATGAGTCCGCCGGCCGCGCCCAGATAGACGGGCGTATCGAAGCGCAGGTGGCGCGTACGCACGCGCGCCGAGAGTACGATCGCCAGCGCGCACAGGAGCAAAACAACGCCGATGACATGCCGCAGGATCTCGCGCGAGCCTCGCGCATCGCCGTGCGATTTGAGCAGCGCTAGGAGCAGCAGGCCGAGAATGCTGCCTAGGACTGCTGAGATAGCTAGCGGCGCGATCGAAGATCCTTCGGTATTATTCGCTCGTTTGTGCATGATCGATCCGGTCATTTTCACGATCGCATTCATAAACAGATCCGTGCCGACGGCAACAAATGGATCGATCTTTAGCACGAAAATCAGGAACGGCGCACCGAGCGTGCCCGCGCCGATGCCCGTCGCGCCGACCAGCAGCCCTATAAGGCAACCGGTCAGGACTACTGCAACGGCGAGTATCACAAGCGCTGTGCGCGGCCTTCCTGATGGCCCGTTACGCCGCCGACATATGAGAGCATCTCGGCCACGCAGCGATCGATACTGCTCGCGGTGGTGCCGAAAACCAGCCCAGGCGCGTCGGGCGGTCCGTACAACGCGGTGATGCGGGTGAATTTGACGAGCTTGCCCGCACGAGCGCGCCTGTACGAGTCTATTGTATTGCGGTTTTCACGGCTTTGCAGATCGGCGCTAACGTGGATTCCGTGAAAGCGATCGCCTCCGGTTTCGCGCACGATGCCGAAGTCACGGCGTATGGTTGAGATGAACGCCGTGACGACGATGTAGCCGGATTCCACGAAGAGCGCTGCGACCTCCGCGAGGCGCCGGATGTTCTCGGCGCGGTCGGCGGCGGAGAAACCCAGATCGCTGTTCGGGCCAGCGCGCACGTTTTCGCCGTCAAGCACCTGCACCGAAGCACCGCCCGAAAATAGCGGACGCTCTTGCATCTAGGCGGGCACTAACGAAATGAGCTGCCATATTATGTAAGGATTCGCAAGTTGGCCGGCTGGGCCTGGTTCTTGGAGGCGTTCATTGGATTTGAAAGTTATCGGCCAGCTCCGCCGAACACGAAATGCATGCTGTGCGATCTTCACCTTCACACAACAAAGTCCGACGGCGTCTGGGCGCCAGAGCGCCTGCTCGAGGAAGTCCAAGCCCGTGGTTTGGAGTGCTTTAGCATTACCGACCACGACTGCATGGACGCCTACCCCGTTCCCGCCGACCTGCGCGAGCGTTGCATTCCCGGGCTGGAGGTTGATTCGCACCACGTCGGCCACACGGTTCACATTTTGGCTTACGGAATCGCCGATCCCGGGTGCGAGTTGATGTGCCGCCTTCGCACGCAGCGCGAGAATCGCGTCGAGCGCATGCACGCGATGATCCTGCGCCTCCAGCGACTGCGGATTGAAATCACGATGGCGGATGTGCAAGCGCAGGTAACCGGCGCCAGCTCTCTGGGGCGCCCGCATCTGGCTCGGGCCCTGGTTGCCAAGGGCCTGGTGCAGACGGTGCAGGAAGCGTTCGACCGCTACATTGCCGATGAGGGCGACGGGTTCGTGGCGCTCGAGCGCTTGACCTCCGGGGAGATCATCGCGATGATTCACCGCTGCGGCGGCGTGGCGGTTATCGCGCATCCACTGCGCCTGCGCGATCCGGCGCACGTGCACGAGCTGTATGAACTGGGCGCGGATGGTGTGGAGGCAACCCACCCGACGGCAGACTTTGCGGCTCAAGCGATGCTCCGCAAATTCGCTCTTTCGCGCGGGTTGCTGCTCACCGGCGGGACCGACTTCCACTATCCCGTTGCCGAGCGAGGGCTCGGCGTGGAGTTGGAACGGGCGGATATTGAGGCGCTACGGTGCGCAATCGAGCGCCGAGCACGCGTGGGGTCGTAACGTCACCGAACCCCGGCGCGTCGCGCACTCACTACGCCGGCGCCATATCCGCGACCCGCTGGGCGGCGTTCGCCCGATATGCGGCCACGACTTCAGGCGCCGGTCCGAAACCGGCTACGCGGCCATTATCCAGCCAGAGTGCAGAATCGCAGCGCTGCGCGATCGTTGGCGCAGAATGTGAGACGAGGACAATGGTCTTGCCGCGGTCCCGGAAGCCATCAAAAGCGGTCAAACACTTGCTTTTGAATGCTTCATCGCCTACAGACAGCACTTCGTCCAGGAGAAGAACGTCGGGATCCACACTTATGGCTGCGGCAAAGGCGAGCCGGACCTTCATGCCGCTTGAGTACGTCCTGGTGGGAGCATCCACGAAGTCGCCTATCTCGGAAAATTCGATTATCTTTTCCATCTGCCGGTCAATCTCTTTGGGAGACATCCCCAAAACCAGCAGTTCGATCCTTGCGTTTTCGCGGCCGCTGAGTTCGGGGTGAAATCCGGAGCCAATGCTTAGCAGCGGCGTGATTGAACCCGTTATGGAGATTCGTCCGCGATCCGCGCAATAGATTCCCGCGAGCAGCCGCAGCAGCGTGGTCTTGCCCGAACCATTGCGGCCGACCACGCCGAGCATTTGGCCACGGCCGAGGGAAAAGCTCACGTCTCGTAGCGCCTCGACGGTTCGCCGCTGTGAGTCTCGCCGAGACAGCCGCTTCACGATCGTCTCCTTGAGCGTGGCCTCCTTGCCGACCGCAAGGTAGCGGAATCGCTTGCAAAGCCCTTCGACCTCGACCGACATTACTAAAGGTACTCCCCAAAGGATTCGCGGTAGCGGTTAAAAAACGTATGCCCCGCTGCGAACGTCAAGAGGCCGCATATGAAAATGTAGGCAATGGCCGACAGCTTAGGAGTGCTGTCGAAAAAGAGAATGTCGCGGTAGCTGATGATCATGACCGCGATGGGGCTCATTAAGATGATTTTGCGGTATGGCTCGGGGATCGCTTGAACCTGGTAGAATATCGGCGTCAGGTAGAACAGCATCAAGACGAGATAGTTCTCAAGCTGGCCGAAATCCCTGTAGAACACGTTTATCGTGGCGAAGAAAAACAAAAGGCCAACGCAAATGATCGATTCGCCAATCATCAGCACCGGAAGATACGCGATACCCCAGCCTAGGTGCTGCCCGAAAAGCATGTCGGCTATCAGCAGGATCGGCAACGATAGAACGAAGTTCACCGCACCGGAGAGAACCGGTACAAAGATCAGAACTTCCGGCGGGAAGACCGTTTTCCCGACGTACATTCGGCCAGCCAGTATGGCGTTCGTTCCCTGGTTCAGCGAGCCGCTGAACCATAGAAATGCTAAATTTCCGCTAAGTAAGTAGAGTGCAAAATTATGGAAGCCCAGATGCAAGAACGTGCCAAACACTAGCATGTACACGCCCATGAACAGCAATGGATTTAGCAGTGTCCAGGCGAAGCCCAGCACAGAGCCGCGATATCGTAGCCGTAGGTCGCGTGACACGAGCTCGTAGATGAGCCAGCGCGCCCGGTAAAGCCTTGAGAACAGTCCATGTCTTACCGGCATAGTCTGCGGTGTCAACCTAAGCCACGGCGAATGAAGGGCGCTAAGTTCACTATGGTTAAGTCGTTCAATTAAGCTCATGAGACCCCTGCTTTTCAGCCCTGCAGTCCCCCGAACGCACGCGTTACGCACACTCGCCAACACCTGAGGTATGATGGATTCCGCGCCTGCGGTCGCGATGACCGTCAACAGAAAGTACGATGCGTCGTACTTTGCGAAAGATCCGGAGTGGATTCCTGGCCGCGCCGAAATGGAGGTTACGCTCCACAATGAGCCGCCCGGCGCGCCGGGGCAGTGCCAAGAATTCGGAATAGAGCTGAAGTCGGGACCAGGCGCGCTGTACCGGTATTTCCCGTTTTCCGCATACGTCTACGTTGACGATCGCGCAGCGGCGGTGTTGGAGTTTTCAAAACCCCTCGACCCGCAGAGCGTTACGATCGAGGTGCCGGCCGGCCGGACGTTTCGTCTGACAATTGTTTCGGAGTTATCGCAAGCGCCGCGGCCCGAACAGGCGGAGCGTCGCGAGCGGGCTCTGATCCTATCGGCCATGCGCTCGGGCCGACTTCTACCACCACATTCGCGACCGGTCGCCGTAGTCGCGCCGAGTGCGGATTATTTTTCTCACCAGCGCATCGCCCTCGTCGAGGAGTTGCCTAAGCCGATCTTCATAGTCGGGCCGTATCGCTCGGGGACCAGCATCCTGACGTGGGCCATTGGGCAGCATCCGAACATCTGGCCACTACCGGAGACCCACTGGCTCCCGATGCTAGGCACGGGTGCCGTGGCAGGCTACTGGATAGGCGCGCGACCCTCGCGCAGCTATTTTGGGCTGTGCGACGTCACGATCGAGGAATATCTTGCGCATTTGGGGTGCTGCATAGACGACTTCATAAAGAAGACCACTCTTCGGCGCTTGCACCGTAGTCAATTCGAGCGCCTCCATCCCAAGGGCGCCGACCCCCGGCCGTTCAAGGACGCGTTTGAATTGGCACGCTCACTGTTCGGACGAAAGCGGCGGTGGGTCGACGGTACTCCGGAGAACGCTGGGAACATGGCGCTGATGCGCCGTTTGTTTCCGGCGGCAAGGTTCGTGTGCACCGTGCGGCATCCTGCGGACGTGATAGCCTCTATGCTGCACTTCGAGCAAGCCGGTGGACGGCCGGCTTCGCTGCAGGAGGCTGCGGAGATGTGGCGGCGCATGACTCAATGGACGTTGCTCGCCGGGCGTGCATTCGGATCCGAAATCGTCAAGTTCGTCTCGTACGAAGATCTCACCACGGCGCCCGTTGCCGCTCTTGCTCAGATCTTTGATTTCCTGGACGAGCCTCGTTTCCCAAAATGCGGCGACACCTACCAGCGCAGGATCAACAGCTCCAACGTCAGCGCGGAAGAGCGGGACCGTTTGCGCCCCGAGATCGCGCGGTACTTGGCCAAGACAGACACCCCCCGAATCTATGATGCGGCCATGCAACTGGTTGGAGCATCCTGGGATGCCGACGCGGATGCACGCAAGCAGATTGATGCGGCGCATCACGCCTTCGTAACGCAGACCTTGAAAGGCGCTCTACCGGACCTGCACATCGAGATTCCTTAGAGGCGAAACACAAAGTGCAAAATGCCGGCGCATCAATAAGCTGCGCTTCCTAGGCTAGCGGGAGGTTGCTATTCGGCTTCCAGGAGCCCTACGGGTAGTCGACTTTCGTGAGCACAACACTTAGATCGCGGGTGTCGCCATTCATGCCGAGTCTGCTGGGAACGAATGACTTACTCGAGACGATCTCTACCGGCACTGCCGTCTTTGCCTTGTATTGGCCGGGAAGCGAAAGCGTGACATCGATCCATCTGGAGCCGCCATTGCTGATTGAACCTCGTGCACTTTTCCCGGCAGCCGTAACAGTGATGGCTTCACCGGTCGCGTACGGCGCGACTTTGGGGACGTAGAAGCGCAGGGTGGCCGTGAGCTTCCCTGCGGGCTTCTTCAGAATCAGTTTCGCGCGAGGCCCGAGAAAACAGCAGGTTTTGCCGGTGTAGTCGGGGTAAAGCCCCGCGCTAACCGCGGCGGCGCCGCTCTTGAACGGCATTATGCCGTCCGGATACGCGGGCGACGCCGCCGAAGGGCGCGAGCCGTTCGTAGAAGGAGAAGCACAGGCGGCAAGCAAGGCGAGCAGCCCAGCACTAATTGCCCTGCACATGGTGCTGATAGGGATCTTGCGCACTGTATCCTCCTCAAACAAAGCAGACCGTTCAGGTAGCGTATTCGACACACGGTTTGGTACCGTGCGAGATTTATGGCGGCCCACGCAGGTATTGATTGGGACCAAACTTCAGCGTCGCGTGGTTCAACGCCTTCCACGCCCTTGCCCATGGCCCGCTCGTCGCCGACGCGCGCTGAGCCGTTTTACCGTCTCACGTCGGCACTGGAAACGCTCGCGTGCGCAAGCGGAAAGGGGGCTTCCCGGGAACAGGTGTTTGAAATGCACTCGAACCCCGTAGCGAGGAGCTCACAGATGGATGATTTCGATGAAACAAAGGGAGGATATTCGGCTTCGCTGCGTCCGCGCTGGGCGTCGGCCTCGGTCCGCCCGCGCATCGGGGCGCATCTACCTCCAGGCCGACGAGGACGGCCGGGTTCGCCGCCGCGTTGGACGTTTTCCCTCGCCGGTGCCCGCATGGCTGGTTCACTTCTAATGCCCGCCGAGGCGGTATGCTTACGCTCCCGGCAGGTGGTTGGACTCGTGCAGTAGGAAGAAGCGCGCGCGACCCTTGCTGTTCCCGGGTTGTATAGGAGCCGTGTGGAGCCCGCTCTCGATCTCATGGAACGCCTCGCCTCCGAGCGCCGCCTTCTTAACAGGCTGCGCGATGATTATGCCACGATCACCAAGAGCCGCTTTCACGCATTGCGCATGCTCTGGTTTTCGTTGAAGGCGCTCGCCGGGCGTCAAAAAGCCAGTGATGTCTTCGGCGCCTGGTCGCCGGGTTTAACCGTCGGCACGGGGCTTTCCGCCCTAGCTGGTCCGCTCCGCAACGGAAGGCCACCCGCCGCGAAACGTGATTCAATAGACGCTGATAGTGAGCCACACGCGGAAGACACAGTTG
>JAKAPO010000277.1 GCA_021807065.1 bacterium | reverse complement strand
CCTCGCTGCGAGCTGCGGATTCTAACGCCTCCTCGCTCCCGTAGAGCGCACGCAAGCGGTCGGTAAGGAAACGTCCGGTCGCAATACTGTTGATGGTAATTCCCGCAGGGGCAACGTCGTTACTCGCGGTTTTGAGCGCCGAGACCAGCGCGGTGCGTAGCGCATTGGAGAGTGCAAGATTCCCGATCGGTTGTTTCACGCTCGTCGACGTCAGCGCGACAATCCGTCCCCATCGGCGTTCGCGCATGAGCGGAAGAACGCTGTATGCGAGCGCGAGCATCGGACGCAACACCGTGCGGTAACCGAGATCCCAGTCGTCGAGCGTCAACGATTCGAAGCTGCCGGCTTTCGGCCCGCCGCCGTTGGCGACGAGAATATCGATAGCGCCGAAACTCGAGCCGACGTTGTCGATCAATCGCGCGCGCTCGCCGTCGTCGTTGAGATCGCAGGTAAACGCACGCGCGTCGAACGCTCCGGCGGCACGAGCCTGCCCGGCGATCGCTTCCGATACCTCGCGGCGACGGGCCGCAACGGCGACGATATGCCCCTCGCGCGCGAGCGCAAGCGCGCAGGCTGCGCCGAGACCGGCGCTCGCGCCGGTGACGAGAGCGACGCGGCGCGGCGCACTCATCGGAGCAAGCTATTCATATGGCACGCCTTTCGCTCGGCGGTCGCGCAACGCTTCGACGTACCACGCAAACTCTTCGAGAAACGCATTCGTCGAAGTGCGAACGTACTCTGCGTGCGGAACCCCCTGCTCGTCGAAGGTTTCGGCGACGTTGCCGAAGGGAAGCAATGACGGAATCGTCACCATCCCTTGTTCGGGCAGCGTCGCGCGCAATTGCATCGCCGCCCGTACGCCGCCGAAACGTCCGTTGGAATAGGTGACGAGCCCCGCAGGGCGCCAAAAAAATTCATTCATAAAATGATCGAGCATGTTTTTGAGCGCCGGCGGAATGCCATGGTTGTACTCGCCCGAGACGATGAGGAAACCGTCGACGCTCCGGAAGATATCGGCGAGCCGCTCCATCACCGCGGGCGCGCTGCCGCGTTCGTATTCTTTATACATGCGATCGAGCAGCGGCAACGGATATTCAAGCGGATCGACGAGTACGCCGGTGTCGCCGCGATCTTTCAAGGCGTCGAGCAAAAAGCGCGCGACGCGCAGGCCCTGCCGTTCGCTGCGTACCGAACCGTAAACGACGGCGATCCTCATACCCATATCGCTGCAACCGCTTCGTTTATCGGCTTTGCTGCGCCTGGTCGAGCGAGGGCGTATCCCAGAAAACGAGCTCCGCGCCCGCGGAACGAATCGTCGTTTCGAGCGGCCCCTGCAAGCGAAGCGCGTCGCCCGCCCGCAACGACTCGCCGGCGACCTCGGCTTCGCCGCCGGCGAGGAAGAGAAAGCCGTAGCGATCCGCCCCGAGCGAGAGCGCGAGCGGCGTGCCTTCGACGCGTGCGACGTAGCATGTCGCATCCTGCCAGATCGCGATGCTCGAGTTCGCCGTCGAGGACGTACGTGAGGATCTCCATGTCGCGGTGCGGATGGGTGCCGAACCCCTCTGCGGCTTCGATGACGTCATCGTTGAAGACGCGCAACGCTCCCCAATGGAGATTTTCGGGGTCTTGACGTGCTCCCCGTCCTAAAGTCCGAGGATTCTGCAACTCGCATTGCTGCGAGAAGCGCTTCTTGCCCCGAGCCCACCCGTGGGATTCGCGCAACTTGGTTCTCGCGCAACGACTCCCGAAGAGGGAGTCTTACGCGGCTCGAACCGCAGCGGCGAACTCCCACAGGTCTCACGTGCTCGTATCTGACAAGCGTTACTTCCGGCTTGCCCAGCCGTAGGTTCACAAGGAACACGAACATGATACCAGACTCGAACGCTGCGCGTCCAGCGCCTTCTATCCCCGGCCTGAACGCCGGGGCTTTACGGCGCTTCCGGTAATAATCGGCGAAGCTGAACGAGTGATACGTCTTGAGCCAGCCGTGATCGAAGTAGGCGCGTGCGCCGCTGCGCTGTGTAATGATACTATCCACCTATGATAGAACCCGAGCAGGTCGTCGAGCGTCGCACCGAGATCGTCTTCCCCAACGATGCGAACCACCACGGAACGCTCTTCGGCGGGAAGGCCCTGGCGATGATGGATATCGTCGCGGGGATCGCGGCGGCCCGAGCCTTCCGGCGCACCTTCGTGACCGCCTCGATGGATCGGATCGACTTCCGCGCCCCGATCAAGGTCGGCGAGTTCGCCGAGACGATCGCCCGGATCGCCCGGGTCGGCCGAACCTCGGTCACCCTGGAGGTCGAGCTCTGGGCCGAGAACCCCGCCGATGGAGAACGCCGCCTCGCGACGATCGGAACCTTCGTGATGGTCGCGGTCGATGAGAACGGGCACCCCACCCCGTTGCGATAGCGGATACCCAAGGCGATAGCACGTCGATCGCATTTCGGATTTACTCCGGATATACGTCGGTAACATCACCCACCGACCATGGGGGCAGTGGTAGTGAAAGCAACGATTGCACGCTGGGGCAACAGCTTGGCGGTACGCCTTCCAAAAGAAGCACTTCTTCGGGCGCGGCTCGGCGAGGGCAATGTCGTCGATGTGACCGTGCAGAACGGGGCGATCTCCCTCGTACCGCGGCACGATGAGCCTTCGCGCGCCGAGCTCGTAGCTGCGATCGCACCGGAGAACCTCCACGGCGAAACCTTCGATCGGATCTGCGGGGCAGAAATCTGGTGACCGCTGAGGTTCCCGATGACGGGGACGTACTTTGGCTGACCCTCGACCCGACGCAAGGCCACGAGCAAGAAGGGCGACGACCGTTCTTGGTTCTCACGCCGCGCGAATATAACCAAAAGACCTCGCTCGTTGTCGGGTGCCCCATCACGGCAAAAACCAAGGGCTACCCGTTTGAGGTGCAGGTGCAAGGGGTCGAGAGCGTGCTCGGCGTTGCCCTCGCAGACCAACTCAAAAGCCTTGATTGGCGAATGAGAAACGCCGCTATCGCCGGGAAAGCCGATCCGGCGACCACCGACGCCGTGCGCAGCCTCATTCGGCGCCTGCTCGCCATTTCATGGTCGGCCATTGCGGGGTCGAGAATGGATCAGTGACTTCATTTTTGTTGTCGCATGACCACATTTTTGTTGCTCTCCTCCATGGAGCGGTGAGATCGACCTTGAGAAGGTCGCCAGCTGGAGAGAAAAGGCTTCCCTGCTTGGCATCGAGGCCGATTCTCTGCTATAGTCCCTCAGTCGCC
>JAKAPO010000276.1 GCA_021807065.1 bacterium | reverse complement strand
TTGGCGGTGAATAATCCGCGCAACAAAGAAGAAGTCACGTTCGTCGATATCGTTGCCTGGGATCGCCTCGGCGAGACCTGCAACACCTACCTTAAGAAGGGCAGCAACTGCCTGGTCGAGGGGCGGCTCGTCGTGCGTTCGTACGACGACAAGGATGGCGTCAAACGCAAAGCCGTCGAAGTGGTGATCGACAACATGCAGATGCTCGGCTCGCGCCCGCAAGGCATGGGCGGCGACGATGCGCACGAAGGCGGCGGTGGGTATTCGCGCCCGACTGCGAACGCTGCGCCCGCGAACAATTTCTCGCACGAGGATCTCGACGACGAAATTCCGTTTTAGAAGGCAATAAACTCATTAACTTAACTACAGGGCTTCGGATCGTCTAAAGCCCTGTAGAATAAGGCTTAATCGAACAAAGAAGGCTCCGCTACGGTGGGGCCTTCTTTGTTTAATACAGAACAATCTTAAGTTAATGGCTAAATCTCTCGCTTATTCCTTCCGATAAATCCTTTAGAACGTATGTTTGCTACCACTTCGACTGACACGACGCAGATGCTTTTCCGTGTGCGGGTCACAAGATGACCTTGGACCGATTTTCCGGACACGCGGCTATACTGCAATCGGCAGTTGTGACTCGTACTGTTCGGGGCGGAGGTAGCGGAGCGCCGAATGCCTCCGCTAGACTCTTCCGGCAAAACTGAGGACGCAGAATACTTGTATGAGCCGCGCGCGAAATAGCGTAGGCAGAGCGACGGTTGCGCCCAACGCGAAGCCGCGGTGATCTAAAAGTTACTCAAAATGCGAATGAGAATGTAAGCAGTGAAAGATATTCTTTCGATGGACTACCGCGAGATAGCGGTGAGATACGACCTAGGCCCCCTGAAGGTAGGCGGCGACTTCACGCTGACGCCGACTGGGGATCTCGAAATGACCGTGGACGGCGACATTAAGCTAGGGGATAGCCGACACAACGCACTTCACCGGCTAGTCGTAAGCTGGCAGATGGAAGGTCCGCTCCTCGCCTCGATGTTCAACGCGGTCTTGGGCTCTGAAGAAAAGAAGCGAGACTATAAGGCAATGATTGACGCCTTGGTATCGCGGCGTGATCTGGACGCCGAATCCATCGAGGAGTTTCATCGCCTCCAGGAAGCCATCGGGGTTAACCAGATGGGGTCGGGAAACGCCGCTGGGGCGATCGCCGTCGCGCTCAATAATATGCTTCGCCGTGAATGGTTCGATCTCGGTAAGCCAGCAACGTGGGACCGTGCGGGAGATAAGATTGCCGGCCATTCATTCGGGAGCGTCGTTGAGGCAATGTCGAATAACTATCGGCACGCGGACGAATGGGCCCGCCACGACCCTCCAACGAGGCAGCAGCTCGAATCGATTCGCGTCATCGCAGATGTCCTCGGAACGTCGCTCCCGCCAGACGGCGCGCGACATCCGTTCCGTGGGAACATCTGTCCCAAGGTGATTCTCGCAATTTCAGGTGGGAGCTTCGAGACTCTTGCAGATGGCTTTTTCGGCTTCGGTCGCGTCCTCGCTGGCCTCTAGCTCTTCGCAGCCGCATACCGGGACCGCGATTCGGGGAGCGATCCTAACGAATTTTGTTGCATATAACCCTTCTGAAATGCAGCTCACGTGTTAAGTTAAGTTAGACGCCTAGCGGACGAGAATCGTCGTATCCTGCAAGGCTCGACGAGCAGAAAAGGGCCGCGTATCGCGCGGGCCTTTTTCTTTGCTTAATATAGTACAACTGATGTTCATAGCTGGATATCTCGTTTGTTGCATCGGGGTGAGTCGGCAATGCGCCCTCGCGTATCACTCAGCGCGGAACGCCGGCGCCATCTCGTCTTGCTCGCTGCGTGAAAGCCCCACCGAATTCGCGATCTCGCGCCAGCCGCGCACCGCATTCGCAAGGCGATCGATGGTTGCTGTGGCCTGCTTATCGCTCATCCGAAAATAGGGTGCGACAGAGCGGATAAGGCCGAGGTCGAGCGCGTTATCGCTTTCGCTAATATTGAGGCAGAGCCCGGTGGCGCCCGGAACCGGGTTCATGTCGTAGGCCGGTGAAAGACGCCAGCCGACGCCCGGCGTTAGTAAAAAACCATGATTGCGAAGATGGTCGTCCGTGTTCGAAACCATGACGTTGAAGGCGATTCTCGACCAAAGTTTGCCGAGGTCTTCGCGGGGAACTGCCCCTTGCGACATGATGACTTCGGCGATTTCGAGATAGCTCGCACCCGAGGTTGCGTCGTCACCATCGGCGTGCCCGGTCAGTGTCATCGCCGATGCAAAATGAATGCGGTCGTCGAGTGTACGACGATCGAATCGTCGCGTCATGAAAGTGTGCTCGCTGCCGCCGAAGGTGCGTGCGTCAGCGAGCGGTACGCGAAGGCCGCTCCGTTCCGCTAAGCGATTAACGACGAGCTCCCATGCACCTACGCCGTAACGGTCTCGAACGCTTGCAAGCTTTGCGATCCAAAGATGCCCCTCGGGATCGACGACGGTTGCCTTCGGTCGCGCGCCGCCGAGCGACGCGCCCGGTGCGACGAGCAGGCGAAGCCATTGGTCGGTCGCAGGATCATCGCTATCCGAGGACGCTTCCAGCGCGCGATTCGCCGTCTCGAGTTCGCGAAGTCGAGCGAATGACGGCGCGGCATTTCGGTCGCTATCGTCGAGAAAGGCTCCCTCCGGGGTTCGCTTATAGCGCAGCGCTCCGGAACGAAACGCATCGTGGACGCCAAGCAAAAAGTCGGCCTGTTGGAGGCGTCCGTTTTGCGGAATCGTGCCGAGGCGTTTGTTGCGTTCGAAGCGACGTCGGCTCAACATCTCTCCCTGGCGGTCGGGGATGGAACCTTTGAAAACGCCGAAGAGCGAACGCCCGTCTTTGGGGAATTGCGTTCCGGTAAAATATCCCAGACCGGGATCGAGTCGGTATTTCAGCAGGCTCGTATCGGAGAGCACGGCGCTATCGAAAGTGAAATCGAAGATCTCGCCGTTCGCCCCGGGCGCGCGCGCAGTATTTCCAGCTGCTTCGGCGGCTCGGCGGCGTTCCAATCGCTGTAGACCTCGATCTCGTCGCTCATTTCGCCGCGTGTTTCGTACGCGTAGCGTTGGGAAGGGCTGCATCTTGGAGATCGCGTCCGAGCGGATCAGCCTGCGCGACAGCATCGAGATCGCTATCGAGCCCGAGAACGTGCAGAACCGAGACGTAGGCGCCGATCGTCACCCCCATGCCGCCGCGCTCGACGCTACGCAGG
>JAKAPO010000021.1 GCA_021807065.1 bacterium | reverse complement strand
GCCGGTGGGATCGACCGCCACTCCATAGGGAAAACTGCCCGCCGCGAAGGGCGAACCCGCAACCGGCGTCAGGGCGCCGGTCGTCGCGTTGATGGTGTAGGCGGAGACGCTGTTGGACATGCCATTGGAAACGTACGCGAACTTCGCCGCTGTAGGAACTTTGGGGGCGATGCCGCCGGGCGGGTTGAAGGCGGTCCCAGTCGAGTTGCATCCGGAGATCGCTGCGATGCCTAACGCCAAAGCAAATGCCAAAATCCACACGCGCCGCATGCTCATAAGAAAACTATAGGCCGGGCTCGCGGCCGCGGGTATGTCGGAAAGCCGCACCCTTCTCGACGGAAAGGCCGGTCGCCGACTCCCCCGTGGTCGCAGGCCGGTACTTTGCCTGTCGCTCATTGGTCGTACGCAAGAGTTGCCCGCTCGTCGAGCGGCTCGCCGCCGCGAGGGGGCACGGCGGCCTCGTTCTCGTCGACGGCGACGTCGGCATTGGAAAGCGTAGACTCATATCCACGCCAGTGGCTGCGAGGCCAATGGATCAATGCCTACACGAGCGCAGCGCTATCGCGTCACGACCTCGGAGCAGCATGGGCCGAAGATCGCGGAGCTCGCAACCTATGGCGACGCCCTGCGCGCGTACGAGTTCGACGAAGAAGCGAAGTGCGCCGGTCCCGATGGCAAGGCGTGCACGAAGCAGACTGTCGGGCTGCTGAGCCGCAGGCACGTTCGGATCGGCGCCGTGCATCTGATCGGCAAAGAGTCGAATCTGCTCGAAGAGGTCGAGGCGGGGCCAAGTCCACGACCTCCAGGAGATTTACATCTGCATTCGTCGCTTCGCTGCGCCAAGACGCCTAGGCCGGCAGCCAACGGCGGCTTCAAACTCTATTCGAGTACCGCCGCCAGGCGTGCCAGCCATGGGGCTGCGGCGGAACGGATCCTTAGCTGGGGTCGACCGTATGGTCTTGGGGCGTGAAAGTGGGTACCCGATTTCTGGATGCAGGCTGCGGTGCGGGCGGTGCCTGTGCTCTTGCGCTCCGCCGGGGAGCGGCGGTGTACGGAGTAGATGCTAGCGCGGGATTGCTACAGGCCGCGCGTGAGCGGGTGCCCGACGGCGATTTCCGTCAGGGCGATCTCGAGGATCTGCCGTACACGGATGTATCGTTTGACGCCGTTTTCGCCTGCAACTCGCTGCAGTACGTGCTGTCCTCGATGCAGTGCAGCCGTTCCGAACGAGCGGCGACGGCGTTCGACTGGACAACCGTTTCGTGTACATCATCGCAAAACCGTAATCAGGAGGTTCACATGCGCTTTCCCCTATCGACGGCAACGCGACGGCGCCTCGAGACGCAGGGATTCATCGGCCTCGACGACGCGTCTCTCAGCGCCGTCGAACCCTGGTTGCGATTGAGCCCGGCCCTCTGCACGCTATTCATCGCGCTCGGTACTGCGATCGCGTCGCCGGTGATGCTGACAGGTATCATGGTGATTGCGATGCTGGGAACGATATTACCGGTACATCCGTTCGACCTCATTTACAACTACGGACTGCGATTCGTCACGAGAACACCTTCACTGCCGCACAATGGCGCGCCTCGGCGTTTCGCTTGCGGAATGGCCGCCGTCTGGCTCGCGGCGACGGCGTTCGCCTTTGCCTCGGGTGCAGCTCAGCTGGGCTATGTGCTAGGAGGAATTCTTGCAATCGTGGGTTTTATCGTGAGTAGCACTCACTTCTGCATCCCCTCGACGATTTATCGACTTCTCTTCCATCCAAACGTTCGCCATAAAACGTAATAAGAGCCGCGGCCGCGCTCCGGACGGTAGCGGGCTCGTAGCATGACTGCAAAGATACGCTTCGGAAGAGCCCGGTGCGGTAACACCGCACGCCGGGATCTGTGGGGGCAAAAGCCAGCAATGGCTTCGCTACCCGACAAACGCCAAACGTTCTGATTCGAATCGCGTAGCGCGTCGGGTCGCCTCGCCCCGTCGATCTGCGATCAGCGCATCACTTCGCCGGCACGGACCTCGCTTAAGGCCCGTGATATATCCCATGTGTCAACAGCGGGAGCGCGTTCGAATGTGGCAATCCTATTTTGGTGTAATCGATCATTCCGGTCCCGACGTAGGGCTGCCCTTCGAAGATATAATAGTAGTAGGTTACGCCCGGTTTCGCGCTCGAATCGGTGAACGAAAAGATATCCGATTCATGCGTGCATTCGCCACTTGACCTGGTGTAGTGGACGGCGGTTTGACAGCCGACCATCATTACCAGACCGTAGAACCCGTTTGATAACACTTTGAGGCGATCCTTGAGCGGGTCGATCTTTCCGCCGCCGAGCAACACACGCGAACGCACGATGATCGCCTCCGCTCCGGCAGATACATTCCTACCCGGATGCATCAGTGTATAGAACATTACGTTGTTGGGTTCCAAACGCGCCTGTCCCACAAGCAGCATCTCGTGCGGAGTGAAAGCCCCAGTAATGTTCTTTATGGCGACCTGATGGAATGCGGGTAGCGGCGACGACAACTTCGCCAGCACGAGGTTGGCAACCACCGTCTCACCCGTCGCAACCGTCACGGACGCGCCGAGCTGCGGCTGCTGCAGCGCAGCAAAGCTGCCGCTGCTCCCGCGATACTGCGGCGGCAGCTTCGCCATCATCGCCTGCATGCTTTGGGTCCAGTGCTGCAGCGCAGGGTTCACCGTCTTGGTGACGAGTTGGTATCCCGCCTTGCCCGCCATCACGACGTAGCTTCCCGGCGAAACGGGAATCTGGAACGCTCCATGGGCGTCCGTACGCACCATCGGCCTCTCGCTGCTGAGCATGCCCTTGAGATGTTGCTTTCTCTGCTTCTGACCGATCATCGCCCATACGTCCGGCATCACCCAGACGTACGCGTATGGAACACCCGTTCCGCGCGAAAGCACATGCCCCACGATGGTGGCGTGCGCGGGAGTCAGACGAAAGATCAACCCGCCGACGACGTTGGTGTTCCTCGTTCCAAAATCGATGTGCTGGATCGAGGGGAGATAGCCGCGCTTCGAGACGGAGACGTAGTAGTTGCCGTTGATGGGATGCTTGTTGTCGACGCACAGGTTGCTCTGGCCGACGCCGACCGCGAAGTTGCCGTTGCTCGCGGAGAGCGCAAACCCCTCGCCGCAACCGCCCCCCGCCTTCAGGCCGCTCTTCGTTACGTTAGCACCGATGACGTCGATCTTCGCGCCGGTGAGTGGTTTGCCCGTATCGCTTCCGAAGACGTGTCCCTCCACGTAAGCCGCATGGAAGCCGCCGGGCAGGGTTTGCGCCGTCAAGACGAGAGGCGAGAGCATCAGCGCGAGTGCGCGGAAGATCGACTTCACAGGGTCCCTCCTTGTAGGCGTTTTCACACCGAGGGCGTCGGTTGCGCGAAGGCGCCCTTCGGCGGTGATGCGTTCACTTCGATTTTCGTGTAGGTGTACGTGATGTCGAGCTGGCCGCTCGTATCACGAAAGTGCAGCTCGAGTGGGAAGAGCACACCATCGACGACCTTCCAATGACTCGGCACGAGAACCCTAAGGTTGTCCGGGTCGTCGCCGATCCGCACGTTGAGCGGGAGAAACGTCGTGCTGTCGATGGAAACCATTATCGTGGCTCCCCCTGCGGGCGCGATCTTCAATGTGTAGTCGGGCCCGTTCGTCGTCGAGGTATTCGCAAAGGTGGCCGTTACCCCCGATCCGGTGAGATACGCGAAGGTGTTCCAGTAGACGCGAGAGATCGCTTGCGAGAGGTCAGGACCTTGCATTTGGCCCGATGAGTTGCCGCTCGGCCATCCCTGGTCGCCGACGAGCACCCATCCTTTGGGCGACGCGCCGCCTTCCATGACGGTCAGCATCGATGGAGCAACCGGCGACGCAGAGCGCTGCTCGATGCGATCGTCACCCTGCGCGGTGAGCCACTCGCTGCCTTCGATGGGAATCTTCATGCGAAAGGTGTCGCCCGGCGGTCCAGCCGTAAGCTCTTCGCCTTGAAACTCAAAGTAGAGCGAGTGAATCTTTTTGACGTTCGCGAGCCCGCCGAGCGCTATCGCGAGGTGATTCAGCAGTTGGGCTGCCGTGCGGGGTCTGCTCGGAGTCGAAGCGGCGATGCGCGGCGCGGCACTCGAAAAAAGAAGTAGCGCGCAGAGTGCGGTGCGGACGGCGGGGCGACAACGGCGAACCCCGGCAGTCGCTGCACTGGCTACTTCCTCTCGTACGGGTATAGCGTACCGTCGTCCATCGTGAAGAATGGCCGTGGAAAGGCTCCGCGACGACTGGTGATATAAGCCGCGATCCACGATATGGGTCTCCTTTTCGAGCGGCTGTCGGATGATTCCGGCCGATTGCCGGGGCGGACGGCAAGCTAATTCGCCTGTTCACGGGCGAGACGGCGTCCAGATCGGGCTGCCGAGTGGCGCGGTTCCGGTGGGGGGAGTAACCCGGGATTCCCCATTATGAGCCTCCATTTCGGGCCACCCCGGATGATTCCGGCCGTTTTTGAGGGTGCTGGGCAAGACAAACCGCCGATCTCCAGGCGGGCCAGCGCCTAGACCGGGTTGTCGGGCAGCGAGACGCCCGTGAAGCGGCCAAAGGAGATAGTGATCCCTCTGACTTTCCCGGTACTCTCGGCCGAGGCGGTCATCGTGCAGTCGCCGGGGTCGGCGGTGCGCGCAGCAAGTCGATCAGCCCAAGGATCTCCGCAAACAGACGACGGGAGATCGCTACTTCGGCCATTTGAAAGGCAACATACCGGCCGTGGCTGACCACCTTCGCGCCGATCTTGATGAGCTTTTCGCGAGAGCGCGGAGGTTTTCGGGCGCTGCGAGCCATCGCGTTTCAAACCGGCCCATCTGGCTTGGCGAGGCTGCCCGGCCTTTCGCCGCCTTCCCGCCAACGATCCAGCGCATCGCCGGATCGCGACGTAGCCGCTCGGCATCGTTCACATCCTCGTATCCCGCGAGCCGGCCGAACACGGCCTGGCGCAACATGCCGACCAACGCATGGCGGCCTTTCTTGCCGGTACGCGCGTCGGCCAGCGCTTCGCCCGCCGTCGCGCTCAAACCGAGTGCGTCATCGAGTTCGCGATACGCGAGCAGACCCGCATCGGACGTTACGAGGGATCGACGAAACTGCACCGTGACGCGGCGATCAAAATCGACGCGTAGAGTATCGTTTTGCGCTTCACCCTTCGGGTTCGTCATGTCCGCCCTGCTCGATCACGCAAAACATATTGTCATTATAGCGAAATCAGCGCGCGGGCGCAGCAGATTTGCGGCGTTCATCCGGTGAATGCGGGCTCAACCGCCCAGCGGCATGATCATGCCGGCGAACCGTATCGAAAGGAGGGCGAAAGCGGGTATTACCCGTCGCCGAGCTGCTCGAAGATCTGCTCGACGATTGCGTACATCGCACCGTCGATCGTGCGCAGCCGCTCGCGGGAAACCGCCGGCCATGCCGAAGCCGGATCATTGCATTCGACGTATGCGCGCACCGCTTCGGCGAAATACTCGTCCAGGCCGGTAGCCGCGTACGGCGTGATGAATGAGCGCGCGCCCGAGAAAGCCTTGCGGATCGCGGGGTCAATCCCCGAGCGATACACGCCGCCGCCCAACGCGCAATCGAGCGCGTGGCCGAACTCGTGGGCGACCGTCATCGGCGATTGCGAGCGGAGATAGACTGTGCGCTCTTCGACCACGAAGAGGCCGCCGGGAGGCACGGGCCAGGCATCCACATCGATCCCGAGCCGCGTGAGGGCGGCAGAAGCGTCGGCGTAACGCTCGCCGTGATCGAGGATCCGAATCGTCACGCCGCGTTCGACCGCGAAGGCGAGAGGACCGTCGCCGAATCGCTCGAGCGTGGTAGAAACTGCGCTGCGCATTGTCGCGCTCGCTTCGGGAATGAGTGCGGAGAAGATCGTGCTGTCCATCGTGGCTCCCATCTGGCCTGCGGCCGTCGTTGTGGAAGCCGTGAAAGCGTGGATAGAGCGACACGCAAGGGCGCGCAGCGGCAAAGCCTACCTTGCGGGCCTAGCGATGATTCCGCGCTAGGATGCCATGAAAACGACGGAACAGGTGGGGCACATGGGGAGGACAACGGTCATCGGGAGATTCCGCTGTCACGCGGCGACGCGGCCATGAGTGCTATCGATCCTCGAGACCGTGTAGGGTTACTCGTTCGGCTGGTCAGTCTCGCGCCGTGCTAACCGCGTGCGCGCAAAGCCGACTCACTTACGCGACAAGCGCACTTTGCGGGCGGGCGGTCGTAGGTGCCGGGAATCACGCTTCGCAGCCGTTCTCTGTATGCCAGTTCTCAAAATGTCGACAATCTGGGCAGAGCGGCCAGTGATCATCGAGTTTTGCATCCGAGTTCAGCATCGTAGAGCCCCCGCACTCTCTTTAGTTTACGCTTCAATTCTCAAGGCCGATGCGTCCGCGCTGGGTGTGGACGTCGCGGTGTGGAGCGACGCACGCGATCGCGCCCGAACGACGAGCATTCTACGCAACCGGTCCGCGCACGATCGCGAAGCGAAAGGTGGCCGCCGGATTAGCGGCCTGCACAGGTGCTCTGGTCTTCATTGCGCCGCCTCCCTGCACTCCGAGTACGCTGCGATCACGATTTCCACGGCGGCGCGGATGCGCTCGCCCATGGATTCGCTCCATTGGATTTGTGCGGGCCGGCGACCGCTCGGCAAGACGCCGAACGGCGGTAGGATTGCGACGACGTGGCATCCATCCCAGATCGCGAGGCAGGCGTGGATCTCGATCTCATCGAACAAACAAACCGCGAATCGATAGCGGTCCTCGCGCAGGGCGACGAGGTCGACCACACGGACCCCAGCCGGCATTGATCTAAGCATCGCCGCCGCCCCGCAAGAACTCATACAGTGCCTCGGCGGGCAGCCTAACCGTGCCGGGCACCGCCGGAACAAGGGGGCCGCTCGCGCGCGAGCATGCGATCATTCCGCCGCCTCTTCTTGCTCGTGCTTACGCGCCTCGAGCCAATCGTCGAGATCGCGTTGCGTAGCAGCGGCGTGGTCTTTGCAGTAGCCGAAGCTGCCGACGACGACGGTCGCGGCGGCTGGGCAAAACGGTTTGCCTCGATGGCCACATCGCGGCTCGCCGTGTTCGGTCTTGAACTTGTTACGCACGGGTGCGCCGGCGACGCGTTGCGCGTCAGCCTTCCAGGCGTTGCGTTCGAGCGTCTCGACGAGACGATCGTATTGCTTTAAGGTGAGCCCGTCGTATTGCGCGTAACCGGCGCGGACGCTCGACCAAAACGCCGACGTCTTCGCCAGTTCATCGAGCGCGCGTTCTTCGGATTTCTTCAGTGGCTTGTTCATGGCGTTCCCATTTTCGGCTGTGCGGCGCAGCGGCGTCGTGAAACGGTGCCACTAGATCCGCTAGTGATTTGAGACGATCGCATTGTTCCGTGGCGTTTCAGTGTTTGGGATGGTAGGGGAGGTAGATGGAGAGATCGTCAGCAGGCCGGCGCGGCCGTAGCCGCGCGGCCGTCGCGTTAGACTCTCTTATTAAGAGTCGTAGACCGGCTTTGGCCGGCGACGTCGAAAGAGCCGGAAAGGCTTGCGGGCCAAGGGTTTGCGGCTCGCGTCGCTTGCTTGCCCGGTGGGTGGTTTTCTCACCCGCGGTGGGTGGAATTCTCACCCTGCGGTGGGTGGAATTCTCACGGCGGCCAAGGCGTCCGATCTCGACCGTATCGTGATGCTCTGTCACACTCCAGCCGTCCAGGGCGGCGATCTCGGCGAGGGCGGCACGGATTGCCGCACGGCGGTCGCGTCGCGTCGTTTTATGCGCGCCAATCCCGTCCGTCCAGACGTGTTTGGCCAGCGTATCGACAGCGATCTCTCGCTCCCCCTTTGGCCTGATCCATCGTGATAGAAAAGCGTGCAGCAGACGTGCGACGTCGCTCGTCAGCACCTGCCGCTCGAGGAGGTCGACACGCGTAAAACCCGCGCCTCGCAGTGCGTCGCGAATTCGATAATTCATCGCGACGTCGAGTGTGTCGCCACGCCGGTGAACGGCGAGCAGCAGCGTGTTCGCCTCGCGTCCGCGCGCGCGATCGCGTAACCAAATAACGACGTTTCCGAGCCGACGCAGTGCGTTCGCGACTGCAAGATAGGCGGTCCCCGATTTCGTTAGACCGAGGTCGGCCACTAGCTGCGAAATGGTCGTGGTTAACATGATGCCATCGCGCGCAGCAGATTCACTTGCGCGCAAGAGCGCGTGCAATGCCTTCCCGCGCTCGCTCTTGCCGTTCGCACTGATTCGTTTGCCGTCGATTCCGGCGCGCGCCACGAGCGCGAGCAACACCGATTGCTCAGCGACGCCGAGCGGCTCAACACATGCGAATTCGATCTCGAGTTCGCCCCACGTCGTGTGAACGACGCGATTGCGGCCACGGCCTTCGACGCCGCGCGTGATCGTGAATAGCCCGTCAGCAAGATGCGGCGCGTCGATCCGGGCGTGCGTGAGTGGCCGCGTCATACGACTCCGGCATCGGCGGGCTCGGCATCGAGGTGATGACTGCGACCGTTCGTGCTCGATCGCGCACCTGTCGGCCACGGATCGCCGATCTCACGAAATCGCTGCGTCGCGCCTTCAAATTCATAGCCGATCGTCACGCCCTCGCGCCCGTTTCGATTTTTCGCGAGGCGCAGATTGATGCGTCCGGGTTCAACGCACTTGAGCTCGATGATCACTTCGGACGAATATTCGATCTTTCGCGATGCGGCGCCGGCGGATATGCCGCCGGTCGTCATCGACGCGCGGTTGCGCTCCACGATCGCGATGATGCTCGCGCGATACTCATCGGCGATGCGCCGCAGCGCCTCGACGCCGGCGCTAACGGACTGATACTCCTCGCGCTCTGGATCGATCGCCGCCGCCCACGCGTGGAGCGAGTCCACGCCGATCAACAGATGGTCGCCAAGCTGCTGCATCCGTTTGCAAATGGTGCGAACTAGCCCCGGCGGGCATGGCGCGGTGTTCGCGCCAACGATCGCGACGTGCGGATGTTTTGCGGCGAGTGCGTTGGCCAGCGCGCGGATACGCTCGCTCGAGATCTGACCTGGCGCGAGTCTGCCGAGAAATTCACCTGACTCGCACGCGATCATCCGTCGCAGCACGGTGTGGGCTGACATCTCGCAGGTGAGATAGATGGATGGGCACTCGGCAAAGAGCACTGTCGAAATGGCCCAAGCGGACTTGCCGCACCCGGGCTGCGCGTGCAGCCCTACTACGCCGCGTGACCAGTATCCGCCGAGTTCTGCAGCGAGGCGGGGATGTGGGATCACAGGGCCGAGATGTTTGCCGGCCGCGCGTGCCGCGTCGGCTGCGGCGTGCTCTTGCGCGAGATCGTCGGCGAGCTGCGCAAGCGTGTATACGTGCGCGGTCTGCGTGGCGCTCATCTCTTCACCGTTCTAGCGCCGCAGCCACGCGCGGCGACGTTGGCGACGTCGAGACGCCAGGCTGCCGGGCGTCGCCGTCAGCACCGCGCTCCACCCACCAGGCCGGGATCAGCCGGACGCCGCCCTCCGCCCGCGACGGGCAACGGCCAGTGTAGATCCACCCGTCGAGAGTCTTCTTGCTGATCCCCATGAGGGCGGCGACCTCGCGTGGTCTATACCAGAGTCGGCGCATCGGCTCGTGCCGGCGCGGGCTGGGCGCTGCTCTGTGGGGACGACCTCTGTAAGCCATAGGATATGTTTAGTATAGCCTATAGGCTACACTCTGTCTAAGGGAGTAATGACTTCTGATTGCGTATGTATCGGGCGTGGCGAAGAAACGAGACCTTCGGGTCGGGGTTGGACATGCTCTTCGGCGGGCGCGGCTCGCACGTGGGTTGATCTTTCTTCAGGGAGATCTGGCCGCCGAGGCTGGCATCTCTCGCCCCACGTTGTCGGATTTGGAGCGCGGGCGCAACTTGCCAGACCTGGTAACACTGTGGGCCCTGGCGGATGCCTTGTGCGCGCCAATCGACGAAATCGTTGGTCGCAATGTGCCCGGAAAATTGATCGTAGTGGTTTACGGATCGGAGGCCGCGTTGCCCGGCATTCGCGCGTTCACGGAGACGTGGCCAAGAGATCTGCTGACCGTTGGCTCGGTGCACCCGGCCGCGGGGATCCCCGCTCTCGTACGGAAGGGGTCCCCGCCGCGGAGCCAAATCGGCACCGTCATCGTGCCCATTGCGTCACCATCCACCCAAACATTGCAACATGCGAGAGACTTGGCCGACGTGTGGAGGATGCAACATCTCGTGTTCACCGCGCGCGAGCGTGTGTTGCTCGACGAGAACGGCGTCGCCGAGCATGTTCCCGACGTGAATGGAGTGCAGTACATGGCTGACTTGATTTTGCATTTCGACGCTGCGGGCGCACGTGTCGTGTATTGGTCGCGGGGAAAGATACAGATCGGTACGCATTACACCGAGCCAACCGCAGATCTTTTCCTTTCGGCGTGCAAGGACGTTGAATAAAAATGGCTCGGCGCGGGCTTGGCTCGATTGTTTACAAGCGCGATCGGGAACTCTGGTATGTCGTTCGAACCGAAGGGCCGTCTAGGCGCGGCAATCAACAACGGACGTGGAGCGCCGGCTATGCGACGCGTCGTGAAGCGGAGCGCGCGCTTGCGGAACTCCTCGTTAAAGGCCGCGCCTCTTCGCGGTCGAAAAAATGCGTTAGGGAAATCGTCGACGCGTATATCACGCACGTCAAAGGCCTTGGCCGGGCCGCGACGACGATACAGCGATACCAAGGCCTCGCGCGCAATTTCGAGACGGTTGCGAACGAGCAGGTAGAGCGGCTCGACGAAGGTCGGATTGGGGCGCTGTACGATCACCTACGGGCAGAGCCGTTAAGCGAAACGACGATCTTTCACGTGCACTCACTTCTGGCAGCCGCGTGTAAGTGGGCTCGCGCAAGAAAACTCATCTCTCTCAACCCATTCGCCGAACACGATATCGAAGCGCCAAGACGAGCAAGATCGCAAGCAACGGCGCTTAGCACGCAAGATGCGATGCGCTTTCTGCAACACATCGATATCACGCAATACAAGAACGCGCTCTTACTCGCGCTGTTTACTGGCATGCGCCGTGGCGAGGTGCTCGGTCTAAAGCAGGATTGCATCGATCTCCACCGCCGCGTTGCTCTCGTGCGCGAGTCGCGCTTCGGCGTAATCGTCGATCATCACTACACCAGTGCCCAAAAGGCTCCGAAAAGTGGACAGATTCGCGAAGTGCCGTTGAGCAATGAGGCGATCGCCGCGCTCAGAGCAGAAGAAGATCGCAGGGAGAGCATGCGCCGTGCGGCGGGAGATCAGTGGACGGAGAGCGGCTTTCTCTTTGTCGACAGTCACGGGAGGCCATTGGCGCCGCCCGTTCTCTCGGGCGCGTTTGCACGCGTTGCGAAGAAGGCGAATCTGCCGGCGCGCTACAGCTTGCACAGTTTGCGGCACACGGCCGCGACGTGGATGCTTGCGAGCGGCATGGACCTGACCACGGTCCAGGCTGTGCTCGGACACAGCGAAGGCCATACGACGCTAAAAACTTACTCTCACGTTGTTGCGGGGCGCGCGGCGAAAGCGGTGTCCACGATCGGGCAACAATTGCGTCGGGCCGGATGGATCGGAGGGGTTTCGTCTACTACGGCGTCTACTACCGACTCAGTACAGGGGAGGAAGCCTCGGTATCGCAAAAAGCGGAAATCCGAGTAACGACGGGGCTTTCAGGGTTAGCCGGGAATACGCGGTATCGATAAAATAGAGTTCGACTCCCGGCCATCCCAAAAAGTATTAGCGTTATTTTAAAGGCTTTTCCGCCGCACTAGCCTCCATTTTGTCACAGATTTGTCACGGAATCCAACGTTGTCATCTGAGTGAAGCGTCTCCCGTCGGTGTCATCCTGAGCGGAGCGCCGAAGGCGCGCAGTCGAAGGACGCCTTCGCCGCCTCTGCGTGCGGTAGTGTGTCGAGCGCTCGCGCCACCGCGGCATCGCTTGATCACGCGGTTCCCGAAACACCGAGGATTGACGAGCGAGCCATCAGGTCGGGCAGGGTCGAGATCGCCGTCCTTGTATCCGGTCCGGAGGATGTCGGACCACCGAAGACCCAAGACCTCGCCGCGCCGCACTCCGGTATACATCGCGAATGCGACGGCAGGATAAAACCACGGGTCGGCGCTTGGGCCACCCGATAGCTGTGCACGCTCAGACGGATGCTGCGCCGCGTTGAGAAGCGCGGCCATCTCCGCCTTATTCAAAGCAATCGGCTCGGGCTTTGCTGCCTTCGGTAGGTCTTCGGTTTCCAAACAGGCCGCGACGTCTCGTGTTAGCCATTCCCTCCGGATCCCGAAGTTTAGAGCGCAGCGGATAAGATCGTGCAGGTGATGGACGGTACGGCCGGATAGCGGCCTTCCGCTCACGCCTTTGGCAGACCATTTCGCGTACGCGTCGATGAGGTGTTCCGGCCGTAGGTCGCTCACCTTGAGGTTACCGATCTCCGGCGCGACGTAGTTGCGAAACATCCCCTCGTAGCGTTCGAAACCGGACGCAGAGAGCGTCCTTCGCTTGATTTGAAAGAACTCACCGAAGAGCTCGGCAACGCTGATATCGGGATTACGAAGGCCTTGCCGATGCTTCGCCAGTTCTTTGCGTTTCGCGAGGGTTTCTTCGGCTTCGGCGTCGCCCATACTTCGCTCGGCGTGGGACGACGGTCGCCTGGAGCTGCGGCGTGCAAAGTCGAGCCATCCGCGTCAGCGTGCCGCTTCGACTCTAAGGAAGAAGTGTATCATCGCGGCGCATCCGTGCGCGCCAGCTGCGGCGGGAGCATCGGGACAATCGGCGAAGGCAGGACGCGAGGCGCATGATGTGGACGCCTGTACTCTGCCGCCGATTTGTCGGGCGGAAAGCAGAGTTGGAACTGCTTTTCGAGCGTCATCGTCACGCCTGTGCAGGCAGCGGGGCGGCTGTGCTGGTTGCCGGTGAAGCCGGCGTTGGCAAAAGCCGTCTGACGTCCGAATTCATCGCAGCACTGCGCGATGCCAGCCAACGCGCCTTCGTCGGCTGCGCGGTGCCGTATGCGCAAACGCCGTTGGGCGCCTTTCTGGGGATTCTTCGCTCCATGCTGGCCGAAGCGCCAGTTGGGGAGAGCAGCGAGCGCGTGCGGATGTTACTTGCCCACACTCGCACGCGGCAAGAATCTCAAGAAACGGCCGCATCGGGCTTTGCGGACCGGCTGGAGCTGCTGGATGCTATCGTCGATCTCCTCGGCCATGCTTGTGCAAGTGCTCCGCTCGTGATCGTCGTCGAAGACCTGCACTACGCCGACGACGCTTCGCAGGCGCTCGTGCAGCATATTGTGCGAGCCGTTCCCCGACTGCGCGTAGTGCTCGTCGCGACGTACCGCTCCGACGAGCTGCCGATACGCTCGTCGCTGCGCGGGACGCTCGCGGATATTGAGCGCCTGCCGGCGGCATGGCGGCTGCCTCTCTCGCCGCTTTCCACCGCGCAGATGCGCGAATTCGTATCCAACTGTCTCGAAGAGCACCCAGACATCGCGCCCGCGACCGCGGAAGAAGTCATTCGCTTGGCCGAAGGCAACCCGCTCTTCGCGGAAGAGCTGCTCAAGAGCGCGCTCGAACATCAGACATCTGGGGCGCCTGCGCTGCCGCTCACCATCAGTCAGGCGGTCGAGCAGCGTTTGCGCTATTTCAAGCCGGCCGAGCGTACCGCGTTGGCGTATGCCGCCGTCATCGGGAGGCACTTTCGCGCCGGCCTCCTGGAGCATTTGCTGAAATGGCCGGCACCGTGCCTTGCGCGTGTCGCCCAACGCGCGATCGAGCAGCAGCTGATGATCGAAGAACGTGACGTCGAAGTGCGCTATGCATTCCGGCACGCGGTCATTCGGGAGGCCGTTTATGCGACGATCCCGGCAGCCGAGCGTCGTGCTCTGCATCTGCGGATCGCGAAAACGCTCGAAGGTTTGCGTGATTCACCGGAGCGTGTGGCGGAGCTCGCCTATCATTTCGCGCAGGCAAGCATTCCCGAAAAGGCGATCGGCTACGCAATCGCTGCTGGCGACGCCGCGGTAGCCATGCATGCCGATGCCGACGCGGTGCGCTGGTATGAACGCGCGCTGGAGTTGCAGCGCAGCACACCCGAGCCCGCGCTCCACCAGCGGCTGGGCGAATCATACCAGCGCGTGGGACGGCTGTGGGAGGCGCGCGCGTCATACGAGCGAGCGGCGGACCTTTTCGAGCACGGCGCACGCTCCGAAGACGCTGCGCGATCATGCCTCTACGCCGCGACTGCGTGTTGGGACATGGGCGACGTGCCGTCCGCGCATGCGTTCGTCAATCGCATCCTCGATCGGCTCGCGGGCGTCCCGGAAAGCCCGTACCGGTTTTCCGCATTCGTTCAGCACGCGTTCCTGGACGAGATGGTCGGCGAACCGGAGTCCGCATTGCAGTGGCTCGAGCGAGCCGCGAAACTGCAAGGTGAGCGGCGACCCCGCGACATCGTGGCGTTTCACGCGGTCGAAGCAGGCGCGCATGCCGTGCAGGGAGATGCGTCTGCTGCGCTCGCGGAGTACGAGATGGCGGTCGATGCCGCGGCCCGATATGGGCAGCGGCTGGACTTGCTGCGCTGCTTGGGAAACGCCGGTGAACACCTGGCCTTGCTCGGGCAGCGCGAGGATGCGCTGCGCATGTTCGAGCGAGCAGCCTCGCTTGCGCGAGAGGGAGTGGTAGGACGCTATTCGTGCGGTGTTATGCTGGTGCAATATGCAGCGGCATGCATGACGTTTGGTCTGCTGGACCGTGCGCGCGCGCTGTTGAACGAGGCATTGGAACTCGACGTTCAGTTGCTGACTCATGCCGGCGCGCTGTTTGCCGCTACCGCGATCCCGCTGGCTCTTGCCGTCGAGGATGATGAGCTGCTCGCGCGCTGTACATCCGAGCGCGTACTGGAAAACGCACGCCGGGAACGTCACCCGGCGTTTCCCCGGCTTGCGACGGCGTTCCTGGAATTATACACGAGCCGCGGCCGGTATGAGCAGGCACGTTCACTCGCATCCGAAAGCGTCGATTCCGCGCTTTCCGGCGGGACGCTGACGGAAAGCGCCTGGTCGTGCCTGCGCGCGTGCCTCTATGTGGATGAGCGGCGGCTCGACGGCATGCAGCAGGTGCTCGTAGAACGCGTTCGCCGCTTTCCGAATCGCGCTGACGTGCGCGCTTGCGCGAAGTTCGTACGAGCGGTTGCGTGCGAAAGGTTTACGCCGGCGCAGCGGGAGCCGAATGCTGCACAGGAGGCGGGCATCCACATA
>JAKAPO010000020.1 GCA_021807065.1 bacterium | reverse complement strand
GGCCTGTTGATGAGGATCGTTCCGTAGAAGTTTGGCGACACGACGATAGTTCCGGAGCAGCGATGCAGCATGCGGAGTTCGCCTCTAAAGCGCCGTTTCGCTACGCCTTCGCGCCGCATCACTTCATAGACGGCCCGGTAGCCGTTTCTCCCGGTGTCGTACGAAGAATAGGTCGAGGGCTGCTCCTGCCGCTGGGGGTGCAGCAACGCTAGCGCAACTACGATGGCCAAGGCGGTAACCAGCAGCACCACATCACCGCGTTTTCTCATCGCTGCGCCTCGCGCAGCGCTTCGTATGCGTCGCGAACCTTCCGCCAGGTGGTTTCTTCGACCGGGAGCCGCGCGTAGACCCCGGTGACGTACGCCGACGCGATGCTGCCGAACGGTACCGCGACGCTCTCACCGAAGCCAAGCGTTTGGCGGCGCAGCTCCCCGACGGTTGCGCTCGCATCGTCGCGAAGCGCGCCTCGCAAATCGAGCATCACCACCGCGGCGCGCAACAGCAGCCGTACCGCTGTGACGAAGTCTCCGCGCTCTGCAGCCACGAACGCCTTGCGGGCGAAGATATGCTCGGCGCGCTCCGCCGAGAGTTCCTCGATCTCGGTTTCGGCACCGCGCCGCCGTGGAACGGTCGAGAAAAAACGCGTAACGAGAAAGATGGTTACCGCAGCGACGGCAAGCAGCGCCAGGATCACGATGAAATTGCCGACGCTCGCACCGGCATGAATGCTGAAAAGCCGTTCCAGCAACCTTCCCAGCGCCTCCATGAGTCTGTCCCACCACGACTGCGTTGCCGGCGGCGCGCCTTGCAAGTGGTAGCGCAGCGGCGTTGCCAGTTCCTGGCGCGCGGCGAGCTGCGGGTCGATCGGTGGATGCGTCACAGGCGTTGCAGTGCCATTTCGAGATCGAAGCCTTCGCGCCGGATACGCACGTCATAGTAGTAGACGGCGTAGAACACCGTTTGCACCGCCGCCGCGGCGACCGCGACGATCGCGCTCAGAATCGCAACGATGCTCTGAGTTCCGGGCACGAAGAGCAGCAGCAGCTCCACCGTCCCGCTAACCATTGAGACTCCAAGCCCGATCAGTAATGCGACGATAAGCACGACGAGGGCTCTCCCCCATTCCTTGCGATTGAAGACGCGCGACAGTCCGGAGCCGATCGCGTCGATGACACTCCTGCCTTCGATGACGACGGCATATCCGGCAAACGTAAATGCAAGAACCAGTAACAGTGCGATCGCTACGACGGCCAGAAAGAGTACGATGCCGCACAGCACAAGCAGCGTAATCATCGGCCACGACCGCATCGCGGCGGGAAGCGCCGCCGCAGCCCCGACGATACCGAAGATACCGGCGAACAACATGGCAAACAAGAGCACATAAGCGCTCAGAGCGATAAGCAAGCCCAAGAAGAACAGCCCAAGGAGCGCTCCCCAGCGGCGGAACGTTGCGCGCAAGCCTGCCGACACGCTGGGCACCCGTCCGGTATAGACCGCAGCAACGTTCACGGCGACCGCGTTATTGGCAAAGAGCCCCAGCACCGCCGTGAAGAACAGCGTCAGATAGCCAAGCATGAGTTCGGGGAACGAAATCATGTCCGCTAGGGGTGTCGCCGGCGGAGCGGCTCCCGGGTGCTGCAAGATTCGGAAAAACGTTTGAAACTCTCCGGACTGCGCATCCAGCAAGAAAAATTGCCCGATCGACATCGGGATGAAGATGACGACGAGAACGGTTCCCGTCAGCGTGGCAAAATTGCGCAAGTAGAGCGTGAGCGCTCGGTCGACGATCTCACCGAGACCGAGCGGCCGGAGCGCGAGCGGCTTCATCCAGCAGCCGGAACGTACGGCGTTACGGCGCGGTCAATAATTTCGCCAACACCGAGCGGACGGAGCATTAATCCCGCCGGGGCACCCATCGAGGCGCCCTTCGAGAGGTTCCGGAAACCCTCCTCGCCTCTTACTGCGAGACGGTGCGCGCCGGAACCGCGCGCACCGGCGACTCGGTCCGCTTCGCGGAGCGGTGAACGTCTCGCACGATCTCTTCGAGTGCGTCGATGTAGGCGAGAAAGCGCCGGCGGCCCGCGTCGGTAATACGCAGGATGGTCTGCGGACGACCGTTTCCGGTGCGCCGCTCCATCTTGACGATGCCTTCTTCCGAGAGGGCGTAGAGATGCCGGTTCAGATTGCCATCGGTGAGATCGCAGGCCTCCTGCAATCGCGTGAACGAGAGACCCTCGGACCGCGCGATCAGGGTCGAGCAGATTGCCAGCCGTCCCCGTTCGTGGAACACACGATCGAGTTTTGCCGCCGTCACTGCTTCACCAGCGTTTCGAGCGTCGCATCGCGGCGGATGAGTGCGCCGATCGCAATCTGACCGATGCCGAAGCCGACGGGAAGGACCCACCATGCGAGCGCCACTGAGGCGGGCGCAAAAAACAGCGCGATACCGATCGCGAGGAATGCCGCGGCAATCGAGAGGACGCCCCGCGGCAGCATCGTGCGTGACGCGAAGAGCCCCACACCGTAGCAGCCGTACCAGACGCCGGGCAGCACGCCGATCTCGCCGCGCGCGAGCAATGCGAACGAGAAACCAGCGCCAAGCAGTAACGCCGGGAGAATCGCAAGCCCGACCGTGCGCGTCTGCCACCGGTCGCGAGCGCTCGCGTCACTCCAGAACCAGTTTAGAATTGCTCCGTAGTTCACCATCGCCGCAAGTGCGGCGCAGAGAAACCAGATCGCAAAGTAGAGGTGTTGCTCGTGCACGCCTTGCGGCGCCGGTACTATCGTTTTTTGCACCACGCCCGCAGCTATCGCGAAACAGCCGGAGAGAATCGCCGCGACCC
Source organism: bacterium (assembly GCA_021807065.1). Classification (GTDB taxonomy): domain Bacteria; phylum Vulcanimicrobiota; class Vulcanimicrobiia; order Vulcanimicrobiales; family Vulcanimicrobiaceae; genus Tyrphobacter. Next base: position 12,530 of record JAKAPO010000020.1, on the reverse strand, counting down.
CTGAGTAGCCCTTGAAGCGCTGGGCCATAGCCAAGCGCTCGCGAACCTCGGCGAGGTCGGAGAGGGCGCGCTCGAGTTCGGTCAACTTTCCAATCTCCTCCCGACCTTTGTACCACAAAGTGTGACCCGAGTTCAATCTGCAGCAAGTCTGGGCAGTTACCCTAGCGTGGGAGGCCCAAGGGTCGAGCAGCGCGGTTTCGCGCTGCTCGATCTCGCCATTGGAACCGTGGTTGGCTTGATCGTACTCGGCCTGCTCGTGACCCTGCTTCACGAGATGGTCGTCACGGTGTCGACGCGACACGCTCGCATGCTCGCACGCGCGCAGACGCAGCAGCTCCTCGAACGAATGCGCAGCGAGGCGACCGGTGCGTGGAGCATCGCCGTCCCCGTCACCGACGTCAACGGAGCCTCCAATGCCGATGGGCACGAAGTCGACTTCTCGACCGAAGATTCGACGCGCAGCCTATACCGCTGGATCTATCTATCTATCTATCTGTTCGATGCGCGCGCACACCGTCACGCGTTACACCGTCGCGGCGGACGCCTCGCCTGAGCCGCAAGCAAGCATCACGGGCGTCACCTCGTTCTTCGCACGCGCGTGGGCGGCAAGCGAGATCGGCGACCCGGCGAGTCCGATCTACGATCCGCTCTTTGCAGGAACGTCTGTGACGCCGGTCTCGTATCTTCTCCCCGACGCCAGCGTCGGCGGCAATGGCTTCGTGCAGATCACCCTCGACGCCGCCGGAACGTCGGCAAGCGTGCTGCTTTCGACCGGCGTTGCCCCTACGCAATTCACCGTCATCGTAAAGTACACGCCGGCAGAGTCAAAAGAAGCTCTTATAACGCCGTTCTTCCCTCCAACGATTTCGAGAGCGTGATTTCGTCGGCATAGTCCAGGTCGCCGCCGATCGGCAAGCCGTAGGCGAGTCGCGTTACCTTTACGCTCAAGGGCGTTATGGCGCTCGAGAGGTAGAGCGCCGTCGCCTCACCCTCGGCGTTTGGATTCGTCGCGAGGATGACTTCTTTCGGACTTTCGCGACCGACGCGCTCCACGAGCTCGCGTACGTGGAGCTGAGAGGGGCCGATGCCGTCGATCGGCGATATAAGACCACCGAGCACGTGGTAACGCCCCTTGTACGATCCGGTGCGTTCGATCGCATAGACGTCTTTGGCATCGGCAACGACGCAGATGGCGTTTTCACGGCGTTCGTCGCTGCAGAGTTCGCACGGGTCTCCCTCGGTGAGCCCGAAGCAGCACGAACAGTAGCGAACGCGGTCTTTCACCGCCATGATCGCGTCGGCGAGACTCTGCGCCTCATGCCGCGGTCGCGAGAGCAGAAAGAACGCCAACCTCGCGGCGGTCTTCGGCCCGATCGTCGGAAACTTGCCGAACGCCTCGATGAGGTCAGCGATAGGACCAGCCAACGAGCTACGCATTGCTCCTTACATTCCCGGGAGGCGGAGGCCGCCGGTAATCGATCCCAGGCGCCGCTCCGATTCTTCGGCAACGCGTTGCAACGCGTCGTTGACTGCAACCACGATGAGATCTTCGAGCGTCTCCACGTCATTTGCGTCGATGGCATCCCGAGCGATCTTCACCGCTTTCACGCGGCTGTCGCAGGTCATCTCGACTGTTAGCGCACCGCCGGCAGCGCCTCCGGTAACGACGGTCTGCGCGAGTTCCCCCTGCGCTTTGAGCATCTGCGCCTGCATGCGCTTGACTTGCGCCATCATGTTCGCCGGATTCATTATCTGTCTCTCATCAGCTCGCTCGCATAGTTGAACAGCTCGTCCGGGTCTTCGGGTTCTGCCGGCGCCGTCTTGGCGCGAACCGACCCGTCGACCCGAAGTTTCACGCGCATCACGACGCCCAACACGTCTTCGATGGCCCGTTCGATGAGCGCGGCGTAATCGCGCAGCGTGTCGGCCAGCCAGGGCTCGGGCAAACCGAGCGTCACGGCATTGTTTTCGACCGACTCGACGACGGCGCGCGAGAGCGGCGCCCGCAAGGATTGGCGTTCTCCCTCGACCTTCGCGCGAATGCTCTGCCACGCCGCCCGTACTTTTTGAAGCGACGCGGTTGAGGATTTCTGCGTTGCCGCGTCCCCGCCGTGAGCCGGGGCCGCGGGGTTGCCCTCCGGCTTCGCGCTTCGCGCTTCGCTCACGGTGACACGAGCGGCCTCGCCCTTCCCCGCGGAAGCGGCTCGCTGCTCCTCGAGCGTGGCGACGCGGGCCGTGAGCGCTTCGAGCGTATTATCTTCTTGTACCAGGACGAAACGCAGCAGCGCGGTCTCGAGCTCCAACCGTGCATTGCCGCCGCCACGAGCGAGGTTGAGCGCGTCGGAAAGGAGCCGTAACGCACGCACGAGCGTTGCCTGTGAGACGCGCGGCGCGCGTTCTGATGCGCGCTGCGCATCCTCGGGCGCAAGATCTCGGGCGAGCAACTGCGGATCGATGCGAGCTACGAGCACGTTGCGAACCTCTGCAATCAAGGAGCGCGTGAGTACCGAGAGGTCGACTCCGGCGTCGGCAGCCTCTTCAATGACGCGCATCGCACCGGCAGGGTCGCGCTCGAGGATCGCGTCGAGCAGTTCGGCGGCGTGCTCGCGCGCGGCCGTGCCGAACGCCAGGTCTATGGTATGCGCGTCGATCGCTCCGGCGGTTGCGCCGGCGTACGCGGCGACTTGTTCCAGCATCGTGAGGGCATCGCGGAGCCCGCCGTCGGCACGGTACGCAATCGCACTCAAGGCGGCGTCGGCGATCGGGATCTTCTCGGCTTTCGCGATCACGCGCATGCGCTCGATCATCACCGGGATCGCGATTCGCCGGAAGGCGTACCGCTGACATCGCGAAAGGATCGTCACGGGAAGGCGCTCGGGTTCGGTCGTGGCAAGGATGAATACCGCGTGCGGCGGCGGCTCCTCCAGCGTCCGAAGGAATGCGTTCGCTCCCTCCTTGGTAAGCATATGCGCCTCGTCGATGATGTAGATCTTCATCCGCATCGAGGCGGGAGCGAACTTTACCGCGTCGCGCAGGGCCCGGATCTCGTCGATGCCGCGATTGCTCGCGGCGTCGATCTCCAAGACGTCGAGCGCCGTCCCATCGATAATCGCCCGGCAGTTCTCGCAGGCGTTGTCCGGAGCCGGCGCCGGACCTTTGACGCAATTAATGCAGCGCGCCAAAATTTTTGCTGCAGAGGTCTTTCCCGAGCCACGCGGCCCGGAAAAAAGGTACGCATGGGCCAGTTTCCCGGCCGCAATGGCGCTGGTTAGGGTACGAACGACGGCATCCTGGCCGACGAGTTCCTCGAACGTTTTCGGCCGCCACGTACGGTAAAGAGACATGAAAAAGAACCTGACCGCTCCTCTACGGAGCGACGTTTGGGGGTGCCTGCCACGGGGTACAGGCTTAACATCGAAACCGTTCCGTTCGATAACTCGTCATGTAGAGTGAGCGGGAGGTTCCTTTGTCGCACTTATGCGTTCGGGGGCTTTCGCGTTAGGATAGTATGGTTGTGGAGAACTCGGGTGTACGTAAGGCGCTAGCCGAGAAATTCGGTTTCGAGCGCTTCTATCCGGGCCAGGAGGAGGTCGTCCTTCGCGTCCTTGACGGGAAGGACACGCTTGCAATTCTGGCAACGGGCGCCGGCAAGAGCCTCACCTATCAGTTGCCGGCGCTTCTGCTGGAAGGCACGACCGTCGTCGTCAGCCCGCTCATCGCCTTGATGAAAGACCAAGTCGACATGCTCCGCCAGCGCGGCATCCGCGACGTGGTCGCGCTGAACTCGACCCTTTCCGAAGACCAAGAGATCGCCGCTCGCGAGCGTATCCGAACCGGCTCTATTCGAATCGTCTACACGACTCCGGAGAAGCTCGAGGATGAGGGTTTTCAGGCGCTCCTGCGCTCCATCAAAGTGCCGCTCTTCGTCGTCGACGAAGCGCACTGCATCAGCCAGTGGGGACATGACTTTCGTCCGGCGTATCTCGCGCTCGGCCACGTCATCAAGCGGCTCGACCGGCCGACCGTCCTCGCCCTGACCGCGACCGCGACGCCCGCGGTTCGCGAGGATATCCTCCACCAACTGGGCATCGAGCACGTCAAGCCCATCGTCAAGGGGTTCGACCGGCCCAACCTCGTCTACGAGGCGCGCAAGGCCGACAAAGAGATCGACAAGCTGAGGATCCTCGCCGGCCTCTTCTCCGGTGAAGATGCGCTCGCCGGAACCGGCATCATCTACACCGCAACGATCAAGAACGCGCTCGAGGTGCAGCGCTACCTCGTCGAGGAACTGGCCGTACCCGCCGCCGTCTACCATTCGAAGCTGCATAAGGAGCAGCGTACCGCCGTCCACGAGCTCTTCATGGACGAGAAGATACGCGCCGTCGTCGCAACCAACGCATTCGGTTTGGGTATCGACAAACCAAACATCCGCTTCGTGGTGCACTACGATCTGCCAGGTTCGATAGAAGCGTACACTCAGGAGGCGGGCCGATCCGGGCGCGATGGCGAGATTTCGCGGTGCATCCTCATCTATCGGATGAGCGACACCCGCGTGCAGAACTATTTCCTCACCGGAAAGTATCCAGATATCGAGGAGGTGCAGCGCGTCTTCGGGACGATCGAAGTTTTCGGAGACCAGCGCGGCGGCGTCGCGATGAGCGATCTGCGCAAGATCTTGCAGCTGCCGCTGACCAAGCTCAAAGTCATTCTCGCCTTGCTCAAGAAATCGGGCTACATCGAGCACGTTGGCAAATCCGCCTACGGTCTTACCGAAGCGGTGCGCAAGAATCGCGATCTCGTGTTGAGCTTGGCAAATTACGAGACGAAGAAGTCGTACGATCAGAGCAAACTGGCGATGATGCTGCAATACGCCGAAAGCAACGTCTGCCGGCGCAGATTCATCCTCAACTACTTCGGCGAGGACTTCGAGCGCGTCAACTGCGAGGCGTGCGATAACTGCCTGCGGACGGCCTCTGCGGGCATAAGCGGCTTGTGGTCTGCGAGCGTTTTCAAGATTGCCGACGTCGTATCGCATCCAAAGTTCGGAACCGGGACGGTCGAGCGTGCCGAGAAGGACTTGGTCACCGTGCTCTTCCCCAGTTTCGGATACAAGACGCTCCTGTCGTCGGCGGTCCAGCCGGTAGAAACCAAGATAGCGTAGAACGGTTAACCTCGTGCGGTTCCTCGCGAGCGGGCTCTTGTTATTGAGCGCGGCGCTCATTGCGTCGGTGCGCGCGTTCGGCCAGCCCGCACCGACTCCGGCGCCGGCCGTGCCTTCCACGCCTACGCCTACGGCTATGCAGGCGCAGTCTCCGGCGCCGGCTCCCACGCTCGCGCCGACGCCGATTCCGACTCCCACACCAACGCCGACTCCTCCACCGACGCCGCCGCCCATCATCGTAACGCCTGAGGCGGCGCAGGCACCCGTCGGTATTCCTTCGACCCTTCAAGTCTCTAGCGTCATCCCGCCGATCGCAGCAACCGCTGCAAATCCGAGTATCGTCTCGATCGCCGTCGATCAACAGACCCAAGTCGTGACCCTCACGGGAGTCACCCCGGGGACGACGGTCGTGACGATCAGCGACGCACGGGGCCTGACCAAAGCGGTGCCCGTCACGGTTGCCTACCAGGCCGGGACGATTCCGCAGACTCTCGCTCTTCGCATCAGCGGCGATCCGGCTACCGCCGATTTCGTCCGCGGGAGCGTCGTTGATGCTGCAATAGCGGCAGCGCAGTTGCGCCCGGGCGCGCAAGCCGTCGTTGGGCCAGACGACGTTTCGTTCAGCGGCGAGCTGGGAGAGGATGACGTGTCCTACGTACCGGTCAACTGGCTTACGCAGGGAGAGCAATATTTCAGCGTCACCGGCACCTCGCGCGTGCGCGTCGAGAACGTTGCGGTCCCGCGCATTTCGCCCGACGTGCTGATGGTAAGCGATTTTCCGGAATCGCTCACCGAAGACGGCGTCCTCTTCTCGGCAGAGCTGAAACCCAACGTTCCTTCACGCTTCCTCTTCTACCACTACAATCCGCCGTCGCAGCCGGATCGCCGCATCGTTCTGCGAGCCGTAAACGACAATCCGGAGCCGGCGCTGGTCCAGTTTATAACCGGACTCGGCGGTCCCGACTCCAACGAGATGGAGGCCGGGCACGATGCGACCAAAGCATTCTTGGTGAGGATGATTCAGAACGAAGGACGCCTCATCACCATCCCGGCGAACTCCTCACTGAATCTCGTCGACGTGGGCCTGCCCCACGGAACGACGGTCAGCGCGCTCTTGCAGCTCCGGCTACTCGAGGGTGCTCACGTCCATCTGATGCTGTTCGCCCAGAACGAAACCGCCGATCCCAATGCGACGATCACGCAGACGGATCTGCTCGTCGGCGCGAAACGTCACGCGCGCGGCATCTATCTCGTTCCGGAGTTCCATGAAGCGCAGTCGTGGAGCGTCGAGGACCCGTACCTGCAACTGCAAGTCGGCCGTCTGCCGCTGCAAAACAGTATGCAAGGATATGCGCTCTCAGGTGATTACGGCGTCCTTCAGGCGTTCGTCGTGAACGTCGAGAATCCGACAGGTGACCCGCAGCCGGTTGCGATCTACGAGAATCCTCGCGGAGGCGCGGCGACGGGAACGTTCTTGATCGACGGCGTCCTCGTGCAGTCGCATCAGGTGCCGGCTTTTTCGCGCTACAAGTTGCGCCAGTACGTCGTGCCCGCACACGGCTTCGTGCGCATCACCTTGGTGACGATGCCGGAGGGAGGGTCGAGTTATCCCTTGGACTTGATCTTTGCACCCGACGACGGAAGCGTTGCACCGGGTGCTCCCGGGTCACCCGTCTACTAAGCGGTAGATTTCGACGATCTTGCGGGCCGCCGCCGGCCAGGAGAATCGCGAGATCGCGCTCTCGCGAATCTGAGCCGCGTGAGACTCTTCGTCGCCACGCAGCGCCCCGGCGAGCGCATCCGTCCAGCCTGCTTCATCCTCCAGCGAGATGACGCGCGCACCGTCACCGGCAAATTCCGATAATGAGGCACGGTCGCTGCTGACGCACGGAAGACCGGCGCAGAGCGCCTGCGCCACCGCGTAACCAAAGCCTTCGTATACCGATGGGACGGCGGCAAGGGCGGCGGTGCCATAGAGCGCGAGCAGCTCTCCCCGTTCGAGGTACCCTCGAAAGACGAGGCGATCCGCCACACCTAGATCGCGCGCCAGCGCTGCGCATGCCTCACGATACGGCGTCGCCGGGCCGATGCTGATGACGCGCGCCTGCGGGAGTTTCGTCAGCATGCGCACGAGGTAGGCGAGATTCTTTCGGCGCTCTACCGTGCCAACCACGAGGATAGTACGCTGGTCGCTTTGGCGCGGCACCCGGCCGAAATCTTCGGAGACGCCTGGAGTTACGACGTAGACGCGTCTCGCATCCAGGCCCGGGAGCAGCGCCAGGAGCTCGTCGCGAGAGAACGCCGAGTCGGTCACGATTGCGGCGCAGCCGCGGTATCGATCGAGCGAAAATTTGCCGAAGTATCGCCTGGCGTACCAAGGAGCGTGTCCCTGGACGCGCAGCCACGCGACGTCGTGCACGGTCGCGACAACGGGCATCGAGTGCAGCAGTGGAACCGTTCCGGAAAGACAGTGCAGGAGCGTTGCTCCACAGCGGCCGGCACGCGCCGGAAGAAGCACTTGGTCCCACAAGAGACGCCGATCGAAACGCCATGGATCCAGACGCGGTTCGCGGAGCACCACGAAGTCTTGCCTGTCTCTGCGCAGCGCGGTCATCAGACCGCTGGCGTACTCCCCGATACCGGTGGCGCTGCCGACGGTGAGCTGGGCGTCGAGCGCAATCTTCATGAACTCAAGGAATCCTTGACTGCCCACGCAGCGCACGAAGCTTCGCACGCGCGGTTGCATTGTTTGGATCGACGTTGAGCGTGCGTATGTACCAGTGCCGCGCTGCAACGGGGTTGCCTAGCTGCGCCTCGACGGCTGCGACCGCGACCAGGTACTTGGTGTTGAGCGGCGCCAGGCGCGCCGCTGCAATTTCGTCCCTCAGGCCTCGCTGCAACCAGGTTGTTCGCTGCACGCTTCCTGTAGGGAAGTGCTCGGCTGCATCGGTGGCGAGCATTCCCATTCTCCAGTCCGCTTGCGCAACCGCGTCAGGATGCGTGCGCAGTGAGACGAAGCGATCGCGAACGCCGCGTTCGAACGTGTATGCCGCGATTGGATTGCGATCCGCGAGGTGCAACGCTTCCCGGTTGAGCGCACTCACGTCAGATGCTGCGTAATAATACTCGCGCGCGAGCGAGCGTTCGCCGGTTGCCGATGCGATGCGGGCGAGCAGATCATTGCGAATGCTCGTTGGCGGCAAACGCAATGCGTAGTGGCGTGCCGCGACGAGATTTCCCCGCGCCAGTTCCCATCCGGAAAGCGACGTTTCTACGAAGGGAGCCGGCGCGACGCGGTCGAGCACGCGATAGATTTGCAAGCCGAATGCGACCGGTAAGCGGCGCGGCAATGCACCGGGCACTGCGGCGACGTTCGCGTTCAAAGCGTCGGAGGCGAACTGAACGAGGGCGCACACGGCAAGCACGGCGCCGATCGCAACGGCGGCGATCGCTCGTAGTACGCGATCGCGCATAGCGTCGTTAGGGAGCCTCTAAAACTTGACGGTGAGGTTCAGACTCTCGCGTAACTGCGTGTACGCGTCGCTCTGTAGAAGATTGTCTTGGTATCGGTATTGCTCTGCGGAAAGCGAAAGCGAACTCGAAAAACGCGGGATGAGGAAGGTAAGCTTTCCGGAATACGTATCGTTGCGCGCGTCGAGCGAATCGTACCCCGGCATCTGATAGCCTCCGAGTACGTGTTCGGTATCGTATCCGAAACCGAGCAGTAACCTTGGTGCGACGGGCAGGGCAAAGGCCGCGCCGAGCACGTTCCTGTTGACGCTCGTGTACGGCGCGATGAACGCCGGAAGGATCTCTCCGCTCTCGGCGCTCGCCGGGGCGAGCTGCGACGCCGCGCCAAAGCGCGCTTGCAGCCGTACGTTGCCGACCCGCATCGAGAGCGGCAACTGCGCGCTGCCCGAAGCGAGTGCGCTGAACTCGCCAAAGTCAGTCTCTTGGGTCGAGAAACCGAGCGGCGCACTATCCTGCCCAATCGGGAAAGAAAACGCACCCGAAGCACTGGCTGTGGGCACGATCGTTTCCGGCTGGTACTCTGCGGTGACGGGCACCGGCGCCGTTTGCCGCGACGCGGTGCGCGTGATGGTGCGGCCCGCACCATCGCGCGAAGACGGCAGCTGGGGAATTTTCGCGTAGGCGACCAACGCCGCCGGCGTCCTAGTCACCGGATGCGTCTGCGGCTGCATTTGCGGTAGGGTCGCAAAACTCACGCGGAACGCGGCGGTGTGGAGCGGGGATTCGTCGCTCGCATCCCTGAGCACCAAGGAACGAGGCAGCGGAATTTCGCCGAAGATCCTCGCGATCAGCAGGCCGCCCAGACTCGGAGCAGGCGGCAACCACGCCTGAGCATAGGCAGAAGCCGACGCCGAGAGCGTCGCCGCTAGCAGCAAGCCGATCACGCGGCCCACGTCCGTTCATCCCCCTTCTCCCCAGGCGTCCTACTGCTTGGAGATGCGAATACGTTAAAGTGGGGTCTCCCGCTCCCCACAATAGTTATCGGCAACTCTATTACGACCCGAAACCCCTTTCGCCTTCGAGAGCGAGCAGGCGGCGCGCGATGAGCTCCGCCGCATAGTCGTCGATCGGCCGCGGCGGAAAGCGCAACCCCAGGGGGAGCAGCCGCTGCCAGCCGCGCGGCGGGTTCTCGGCGTAGTAGAGGCTCCGGGCCCTGAGCGTCGTCTCCCGCTCGTCGACGAGGTGCAACGGGACGCCGAGATGGGCTAGCCTCTCGGCGATCCGCTGGCCGTTGGTCCCTTTTCCGATAGCGAGCGCGCTCACTCGGTGGGCTGCCAGCAGAGCGGCGATCCGCGATGCCAGCCCCTCGATCGGCTCGATGCCGCGCGCCACGACGCCACCCTGCTCGGAGACCAGAGCGTAGCCGGCTTTGCGCGTTCCTGGGTCGATGCCGAGGACGTGTTCCATCGAGGAGTCTCCTAGGGGCCTAGGGCCGCTGGGGCACGAGGGCGATCTGGATGTTCACGCCGCCCAGATCCGGATAGACGTTCTCCGACGCGTACGCTACCAGATAGTAGGAGCCCGAGTTGCCAAGCATCGACTGCATCTGCGCCGGCGAGGGCACGAACGCCGTCGGCTGAACGTTCTCCGCCAGTTGCGGCGGCATCCCCGCCGCAACGGCTTTGGCGACGACGCGCGCCCGCAGTTGCCCAAGAGCGAGGACGATGTTCGCGCCGCTCGCCCCCGGGATCTTGAGCCCGAAGATCAACTGTCCTTTCGCAAAGACGCGCACGTCGGGCACCGGTGCAATTCCGAAGTGAATCTCGTCGTTGACGTAGAGATTCTGATCGGCGATCGCGATGAGAACGACCTTGGAGCGCGTGAGCAATGCTTGCAAGAGCGGTTTGTCGAGAAAATCGTGCAGCCGGCGGTCGACGTCGCTCGGGGGGCGGAACGGTCGCAGCCCCAGCTTGGGATAGTTTGCGTTAACGTATTGCACCGTCTGCAAATAGAATGCCCGTAGCACGCGCTCTTGCTCTGCGGGAGTTTGCGAGCGTTGCAGCACGACTCTGAGCGGCGACATGAGAAACTGTGTCGGAACGACGAGCCGGCCGCTTTCGACCTTCTGCTCGAGTCGTTGCTCCTGGCGTGTGAGCGTCGTGATTTCGGCAGTCAACGTGGAAAGGCGGAAGAACGCGGTTTGGACCTGTTGCGATGCCAAGATTGCGATGAGGGTCACGACCAACGCGATGAAGACGCCGGTGGCCACGGCGATGATCGTCGACGTATAACGCGGCCGGATACCGAAGAGCGTCAGGCGCCGCCGCCCGACTTGATGGCCGACGCGATCGCCGATATAGGCAACGAGGCCGGCGATGACCAGGATGATGAGAACGTTGCCAACGCCTCGTATGAAATTCACCCAGTTCATCCACGCCCTCTCACAGCGCGGCCGCGCGCCGCAGACGTGCGATACCGATCGCGGTGAAAATGAGATTGGGCATCCAAGCCCAGAGCGCAGCGGCCGCGGGAAACGTTTCGCCGATGTACGAGAAGAACGTCATCACGACGTAGTAGATGAAAACGATCGCCACGGCGAGTCCGAATCCCAGACTCGTACTTCCGTCGCCTCGCAGCGCACGAACGCCGAACGGGATCGCGATGAGAACGAAAACGAAACATGCAAAAGGTTGCGCCAGTTTCTGCTGGTAGACCGTCACGTACTTGCGCAGTTCGTTCTCGGTCAGCTGTCCGGTGCCGATGATCGATGCGATCTGGGCACGGCTCATCTGTTCCGGATCGTCGTGCGAAATTCGCTTCAGTATGTCTGTTGGCCGTTCGCCGAGTTCGACCTGCTGCTCGGGAACGTTCGGTTCCGAGATGATCGTCCCATCCGGATTGAAGCGGTAGCCGCTGGCGTTGCGCAGCGTCCATTGATCGGCGGCGAACTGTGCTTCACCCGCAAAGATGATCTGCGTCGGAGCGCCGGCGCGATCGTACTGTACGAGCGTCACGTGAAGAAGCGACTGCGAAGATGGATCGTACGCCGTTGCAATCGTCACTTGCTTGCCCCCACCCGGCAGCGGTGCGGAGACGGTGAGATCACGGTTGAAGGTGCTCGTGTGGTTGACGGCGGCGTTTTCGATGGACGCCACCTGATCGTTGGCAAACGGCACCACGCCCTCTTGCAGCGCGTACATCACGAACGACATACCCACGCCGGCGACGAGAAGCGGCGCGACAATTCGCGTGAACGTGATCCCGCTCGTCCTCATTGCGTTGAGTTCGCTTTCACCCGAGAGACGCTGCATCGCGAGCAACGTTCCCAGCAGCAGCGCGATCGGAATAACCAGAACGACGTCTCCGGGCAGCTCCCACAGGAAGAGCGCGATTGCAGCCCACATCGAGACGTGTTCCTCGCTGACGAGGCGCCCTATCGAGAGCATCTGCGTCGCCGCAAAGATCACGGTGAAGGCCAAAAGCCCGAAAACGAACGGTCCGCTCAGCTCCGCGAGCATGTAGCGATCCAAGATGGTCGGGCGGTACCTGGGAACCGCTCGAACCGCCGATCGCAAGCCGGCGACCGTCACAGCCTGAAGCTCTCGCCGAGATAGAATTTGCGAGCGATCGGCGAGTCGAGCACCTCTTGCGCCGTGCCTGACACTTCGATACGTCCGTTGTTCAGGATGTACGCACGATCGACGATTGCCAGCGTTTCGCGGACCTGGTGATCGGTGATGAGAATTCCGATGCCCCGGTCGCGCAGTTGCCGGATCATCGCTTGGATGTCGGCGACGGCGATTGGATCGATGCCGGTGAACGGTTCGTCCAGAAGAACGAAGTGCGGATCGATCGCCAGCGCACGCGCGACTTCGACGCGCCGGCGCTCGCCACCCGA
>JAKAPO010000275.1 GCA_021807065.1 bacterium | reverse complement strand
CCCGGTGACAAGTCGATCTCACACCGCGCGCTCATTTTCCAAGCATACGCGCGCGATGCGGTAACAATAGAAAACTTGAATCCGGGCCGCGACGTTCGCGCAACTCAGGAGGCGCTGCAACGATTACGTCGCTCCCTCGACCTCGCTCAGCGCTCACGCGCTTCGCTCGCTCCGGATGACAAGGACGCTGTAGATCTCGATTGCATGAACTCAGGCTCGACTGCGCGCATGCTGCTCGGTGTCTGCGCCGGAGCGAACGTACGCGCACGTTTCGATGGCGACGCCTCACTGCGGGGCCGGCCGATGGAACCGGTCGCCGCACAACTAAGAGCCTTTGGCGCGCGCATCGAGACGACCGGCGGTTACTTACCCATGGAGATGCTCGGGCGAGAGGACGTTCAAACGCGCAGCTTCATTCTTCTCTCGCCGTCGGCTCAGGTGAAATCCGCTCTCCTCTTCGCCGCACTCTTTGCCGGCGTTCCCATCGATATCACGAGCGACAATCACTCTCGCGACCACACCGAGCGGCTGCTGCGCTACGAGGGAGCGAACATCGAATGGGACGGCAGCACGATCGCGTACGCATCGCCGCCGACCGAGTCGCTTCCCATCGACGTGCCGGGTGATTTCTCCGCAGCTGCCTTCTTCATCACGGCTGCAACGATCTCGCCTGGAAGCGACGTCACGCTGCGGGACGTCGGGGTCAACCCGACGCGAACCGGTCTACTCGATGCACTTCGGCGGATGGGAGCTGCGATCGAGATCCACAACGAGCGAGAGACCTGCGGGGAGCCGCGCGCCGATATCACCGCTCGATACGCTCCGCTGCGCGCGATATCGGTTGACGCCGGCCTCGCACTGCGCGCCATGGACGAAATTCCGCTCATCGCGATCGCGGCCGCCTTCGCGGAGGGCGCGACGCGTATCGCTGGGATCGCCGATCTGCGCACGAAAGAGTCCGATCGCGCCGCGGCTATCGGCCGGCTGCTGCGGGCCGCCGGAGCGACGGTGCGAAGCGTTCCCGGTGGTCTATCCGTCCAAGGCGGTATGCCGCAGTCGCAAGGCGGCGTCGTCGAGACACACGGCGATCATCGCATCGCGATGGGCGCGGCCGTACTCGCCGCAGCGGCCGGACCGATCGCGGTTGACGATGCTGCAAGCGTCGACGTTAGCTTCCCCGGCTTCGAAAAAGTCTGGCGAGGGGCGATTGCGACAGCTCGGCAAACCCCACATTGATCTGCAGCATTGCCACATGCGCGCGATCGAGGAGCGCGCGTGCCGCATCGATATCCTTCTTCAACTGTTCGAAGGCACGGCGGAAGCGATAGGGATTGAGAGCAGGAGGTTCGAGCGACTCTACTTTCCATTGCAGAGCCCGTGCTTCGGTGAGCAGTACGATGGCGCCGATAACGACGAGCACGAGTGCCGCCACGACCGGCGCGACCAGCAACCAGGTCATTGCCTACGCAGCAGATTCAGGTTTTGCCGAGGTTTCGCCGGTCCCTCGATGTCGCGAAGGGTTGTCGCCCCGCGCTCGCTCGGGATGGGAAGAGGTTGTTTCGCCGGTCGCATTGTCGCCGGTTCCTTCTTTCCTTTCGCGCTTGTCGGGCTCGCCCGTCTTTGCTTCACCCGTTCCCGCCTCCGCCTTTGCCGGCGCGCTCGTCTTCCTTGAATCCGTCGCGTAGAATCCAGAGCCTTTGAAATGGATCGGTGCGGGATTGAAGACGCGCTGTAACCCGGTGCTGCCGCAGACCGCGCACGCCCCGGCGAATTTCTCCCCGGCGCCATGGCGAACTTCGGTCACGGCGCCGCATTTCTTACAGAGGTAATCGTAGAGCGGCATCTAGAGGTCGGCTAATGCGGCATCGTGCCGCCGGTACTCCACGAGTCCCTTGAAGTTCACCATCGCACTCTGGAGTTGCGAGAGTACCCTCCGGCCGCGGCGCCATCCGTCGATGGCCGCCGCAACCTTTCCGTGATACTGTGGGTAGCAGAGCCGCATGTGCAGACGAGACCGCGACGTTTTCCGCTCCACGCGAAACTCGACCCGACGGCGCACGGAGTAGGCGCCGACGAGCGAGAGGTGATGGTTGGAGATGAACTGATCAACTTCGTAAAGTTCCTCTGCCTCTCCTGGAACCGCCGAGCGAAGCACTACTTCGCTTCCCAGCCCAAGAGGAGCGTTGGATTCGACGCGTCGCGCGCTACGCAGGAATGAAAGCCACACAGGCCATTTCTCTACCGAGCATAACAGCGAGAAGACGGCTTCGGGTTCCGAATCGAGATCGACGCTGGCGTTGAGCGTCTGCGTTCCCCTGCGGTCGAGCACCCCAGTCGCAACCGACATGGGGCTCTCCAGTTCCGCGGGTTCGGTCTCAGCCCTGCCTTAATCTCTTAATCTGTGAGGAGCGCTCCGCTGCCCACTCCTACGGCAAATGCGGCCAACGTGCGCACGCCGGTCGAAAGCGCAGCTTCGTCGAGGCGGAACTCGGGACCGTGCAAGGGATGGACGATTCCCTTTGCCTCGTTTCGGACGCCCAGTCGCACGAGCACGCCAGGAACGCGCTGCGCGAAATACGCAAAATCCTCCGCTCCCATCGTCGGCCGTAGCGGTTCGACGCGCAGACCTCGTTCTTCGAGGTCTCTAGCGAATCGGTGTGCTAACGCTGCATCGTTCACTACCGGCGGATAACCGTAGACGACGTGGACTTCTGCTTGGGTGTTATACGCAGTCGCGACGCCTTCCACGATTCGTCGCACGCGCGCTTCGAGTTCCTCGCGCACCTTCGGATCGTGCGCTCGCAGCGTTCCGGTCATTCGCACTTCGTCGGCAATGACGTTATTGCGATAGCCGCCGTTGATCGTCCCGATCGTCACCACGACGCTCTCGAGCGGATCGGTCTCGCGCGATGCGATGTTCTGCAACGCCAAGACGATCGCAGCCGACGCTGGAATCGCGTCGGTAGCGGTATGCGGATAGGCGCCGTGCCCGCCCTTTCCTCGCACGATGATCTCCAGCTCGTCCGCGGACGCATTGACCGCTCCCGGCGTAACCGAAACGCTACCGGCCGCAAGACGTACGTCGACGTGCAGCATCGCAATCGCTTCGACCGGTGGATCGTCGAGCGCGCCTTGTGCGATCATCGGTTCGGCGCCGCCCTGCCCTTCCTCGGCGGGCTGGAAGATCAAAACGACGGTACCGGCGAGTGCCTCGCGCTGCGCTGCGAGCAGGTGCGCCGCGCCCAGCAGCATCGCCGTGTGTGCGTCGTGGCCGCATGCGTGCATCA
>JAKAPO010000274.1 GCA_021807065.1 bacterium | reverse complement strand
GGCTGTTCAGCAACAGCGTCGCTCCCTCTGCGGCGGCTCCGAGAACGTCCATGCGCGTCAGAAACTCGAACTTATGGCAGCCGATGAAGTTCGCGGACTTGATGAGATGTGGCGCGCGAATGGGATCCTTGCCGAATCGAAGATGCGAGACGGTTCGGGCCCCGGACTTGTGCGCGTCGTACTCAAAGTACGCTTGGGCGAAGAGTCCGGCTCCTTCGGCGATGATCTTGACGCTCTCTTTGTTCGCGCCGACGGTGCCATCGGATCCAAGCCCGTAGAAGATTGCCCGCACGGTGCCCGGCGATTCGAGGTCGAACGAGCGATCGTAAGAGAGGCTCGTGCGCGAAACGTCGTCCTCGATGCCAACGGTGAAGTGTTCTCTGGGATGCTGCTTTTCGAGTTCTTCGAAGACCGCCAGAGCCATCGCAGGATCGAACTCCTTCGAAGCCAAGCCGTAGCGCCCCCCGACGATACGCGGCATTGCGCCTCGCCGTCCTTGCGAGGCGGCTTGTGCGAGTGCCGTGACCACGTCGAGATAGAGCGGCTCGCCGCACGACCCCGGTTCTTTCATGCGATCGAGGACGGCGACGGCTTTGCACGAGACCGGCAGAACGTCTGCGATCGTGCGCGCCGGGAAAGGCCGGTAAAGATGTACCTGCAGCACGCCGGCACGCCGGTCATGGCGATTGAGAAAAGCCGCTGTCTTCCGCAACGTCTCGCACGCAGAGCCCATCACCACGACGACGCGCTCCGCATCCGGATCTCCCGAATACTCGACTGGTGCGTAACGGCGCCCGGACAGAGCCGCAAAGCGGGCCATTGCAGTTTCGACGACGCTCTGCAGCCGCGCATAGTAAGGATTCACCGCTTCGCTCGCCTGAAAGAACGTATCGGGATTATGCGCAGTGCCGCGGATGAAGGGATGTTCTGGATTGAGCGCGCGCCGACGATGGTTCCACACGGACTCATCGGAGATCATCGCGCGAATCTGCTCGTCGCTCAGCAACTCGATCGTGTTGATCTCGTGCGAGGTGCGGAAGCCGTCAAAAAAATGCAAGAAAGGGACGCGACCTTCGAGCGTAGCCGCCTGCGCGATCAGGGCGAAGTCGTGGGCCTCTTGGACCGACCCGGAGCACAACAGAGCGAAACCGGTGCCGCGCGCCGCCATGACGTCCGAATGATCGCCGAAGATCGAGAGCGCGTGCGTCGCAACCGTCCGCGCGGCGATGTGAAAAACGGTCGGCGTGAGTTCGCCAGCGATCTTGTACATGTTGGGGATCATGAGCAGCAGGCCCTGAGAGGCGGTGAAGGTCGTCGTCAACGCACCCGATTGCAGCGATCCGTGGACTGCACCCGCCGCGCCGCCTTCGCTTTGCATCTCCTGAATCGTTGGGACCGCTCCCCAGACGTTCCTGACTCCGGCGGCGGACCATTCGTCGGCGAGCTCGGCCATCGGCGACGCCGGTGTAATCGGAAAGATCGCGCAGACTTCGTTGACGCGATAAGCGACGTAGGCGGCGGCGGTGTTCCCGTCGACTGCTGCGATTCGTTTAGGAGAGTTCATCAGCTCGCTCTGCGCGGCTCCGGGATCATCTCGATTGCGCGCGGCGGACAAACCTCGAAACAGATCGCGCAACCCGTGCATCGCGTGTAATCGATCCGGTAACGCTTTCCCGATCCGAGTTTGATGACGGCGTGCTCGGGGCAAGCCGCATAGCACTGATCGCATTCGAAACAGTTTCCGCACGAGAGGCAGCGCTGTGCTTCGTACCGTGCATGCGCTTCGCTCAGCGTCGCGACTGTTTCGCGAAAATCGTCGAGGCGTTCCGCGATGGGCGCCTGAGTTTCCGTTTTCGGCTGAACGTCGCTATAAAGCGGAAGGTGCATCATCTCATACGTGACGCTGGGATGTTTGAGAACAGGGAAAGATCGTGCATCTTTCAGCCAGCGATCGATCGTTCTCGCCACTCTCTTTCCGTGCCCGATGGCAATGGTTACGGAACGTTCGCCCGGCGTCACGTCGCCCCCGGCGAAGATGCCGGCGTGCCCGGTCATGAGGTCCTGGTCTACGACGACGCTGTCGTCGTCGGCGAGTTCGATGTCGCGCACCGCTCTGAGAAAGGTCGAGTCGGTTCGTTCGCCTAGTGCTAGCACGACGCTGTCCGCGTCGAGGCGTTCGGTCTTCCCGGTTGGCTGTGGCACGCCGTTCTCGTCGAGTCGCATCTCCTCTACCAGCACCTCGCCGTTATCGATGCTCCTGATCGTGCTGAGCCAGCGAACTCTCACGCCTTCGATAAGCGCTTCCTGAAGCTCGAAGTCGTGCGCCCTCAGGTGCTGCCGATCGCGACGATAGACGATGAGCGGATCCGTGGCTCCGAGGCGCCGCGCCGATCGTGCCACGTCCATGGCCGTGTCGCCGCCGCCGTAGACGATGACGCGCCTGCCGATTTTCGGTAGATTCGCTTCCTCGATGCCGCGTAAAAAACGCAAGGCCGTCATCACGCGGCTCGCATCGCGTGCCGGAATGTCGATCCGATGGTCGAGCTGGGCGCCGATCGCGAGGAGCACGGCGTCGAAGCATCCCTCTTCCTTCTCCGCAAGCACGTCGCTGACGGTGTGATCCGGGATGATTCGTACGCCCATTGCCTCGATGCGCGCGATCTCGCGCATGAGCTCCTCGCGCGGCAAGCGATACGCGGGAATGCCGAAATGCAGCATCCCGCCGGGCAGCGAGCCGCTGTCGCGTATCTCGACGGTATGGCCAATGCGTGCCAGATGGTAGGCAGCCGACAAACCGCAGGGACCGGCACCGATCACCAGCACGCGATTCCCGGTCACGGCGCCGACCGGGAATCGCCAACCCTCTCGAGCGGCGATGTCACCGAGATAGCGTTCGACAGCGTGAATGCCGACGGCCGTGTCGAGATCGCCTCGGTTACAACGCGTCTCGCACGGATGGTAGCAGACGCGGCCGCACACCGCCGGCAGCGGGTTGTCTTCTACGAGTTGGAGCCAGGCCTCACGATACTCTCCGGCCTGTGCGTGAGCGAGCCAGGACTGAACGTTCTCTCCGGCGGGGCAGGCTTGATTGCAGGGTGGCAGGTGATCGAGGTAGACGGGCCGCCGCGAACGGGCCGGGCCGGTCCCCGGCTCGCCGAGCAAATCGACGACCGGGGTCATATCCGCCCCTCGCGTGCGCTCTCGCATTCACTTCAGGATAAGAAATTATCGTGAACGTCGTGGGAAGCTGAGATGAAGGCGGCTTCTCAGACGGAGCGCGACGCTCGGGACGACAC
>JAKAPO010000273.1 GCA_021807065.1 bacterium | reverse complement strand
GCATTGCACGATCTTCGCGACCATGCAGCCTTAATGGCGACCGTGCCCTTCGAGGATAGCTCGCAGGCGCCGATCGTCCTCGCAAGCGACAGCGGGAATGCCGCGCCGTAGGATCGCGGCGGCAATCGCCGCTGCCGCGCTGCTCCTTCCCGGAGCGGCGTACGCCGCGCAGCACGACGCTACGCCGCTGCTTCGCGCTGCGCTTCGCGCACCGCAGGTCGTGAGTTACGTCGGCGAGATCGAGAATATCCGTTTCGGAGCGCACGGAACGCAGGCGACGGTCTTCCGCGTCGAACATCGCGCACCCGACCTCACGCACCGTTGGTATATCGTTCCGCAATCCGCGTTCGGCGAGACTGAGATCGAACGCGGCGACACCACCTACGTTCTCGATCCACGCAATCATCGCGTCTTCGTCGAACGCAACCGCGCGCTCGACGACCGTATCGTCATCGCCGACAACGTCGGGCTCATGCTTCGCAACTACCGCCCGGTCCAGCAAGGCACCGGCCATCTTCTCGGCTTTCCCGTCGACATCGTCGCACTGGTCAACAATTATACCGGCAACACGATGATGCGGCTCTGGCTCGATGCGCGCAGTCACCTCGTTCTCGAGCGGAAGGTCTTCGGCGATAACGGAGCGCTCCTCGGCGAGCAGCGTTTCGAGAACCTCGCGTATACCAAAGATATCCCGGCGCGCATTTTTGCAATTCCGAGCGACCTCAAACGTATCGAGCGCACGATTCACCGCCGCCCTTCGAACGATATCGCGGCGGTGCTCCAGAAACTGCCGTTCAAGGCCCGTCGTCCGCACTATCTTCCCGACGGTTTCATCGCCGTCGCTGCGGATCGTGCGATTGACGACGGCGTGCCGCAAGCGCATCTACTCTACTCCGACGGTATCCGCATGATCTCACTCTTTGAGAACGCGGGCGCATCGCTCGATCTCGACGGCCTCCCCTCGCGGACGTTGCGCTTCGGCGGTCTCTCGGGGAAACTCGCTTCACGTGGTTCGACCTCGCTGTTATCGTGGTCGAAGAACGGCATGCATTACGCACTCGTCGGATCGCTCGACTCCGGAGAGCTCTCGAAGATCGCTGCCTCCGTCGCGCCTTAGCGCTCCGCGCCGGAGGTCGCGTTAACGCATATTTTTGACACGTTCGAAGATATCGCGAAGATGGGCGGGGATCGCCGCCGCTGCCGCGCCTGTCGAACCGGCTGCGCCGCTATCGTGGACGGCGGCGATCTCGGCGATCGATCCGACGATATTCTCGATGTCATGAACTACTCCACCTGACGCTTCGCGTACAGGGTGGAGTTTCGTGTTGCTCACGCGGATTGCGCGAGGCACCCGGTCGGTTCCCGGCCGGTGTGGGCCAGCGCCCACAAGAGATTCACACGCGCAGCGTTCCGATCGCGCGAGAGAACCAGGCCGCACGAGCAGACGTGCTGGCGCTCCGACAGCGCCTTCTTGCGCTGTTTCCCACAGCTAGAACACGTTTGGCTCGGCTTGACCCTACTCGACGGAACCTCGATATACGCAATACCAGCTTCTTCCGCTTTGTATGCGAGCATATCGAGAAATGCGCGTGGGGCCGTCGCGAGAATCTCGCGATTGAGCCCCGCCTTCTGGGCGACGTTACGCCCCGGTGATTCGACCGTTCCCTTCGCAGAACGGGTCATGTTTTTGATCGAGAGCGATTCGGTGGCAATGAGATCGGTCGATGCGACGAGTTTCGCAGACTGTTGGTGCAAGAAGTCGCGCCGCTTGTTCGCGTTCTTGCGATGGATTGCGCTCACGATACGACGCGCCTTCGCGCGGTTGTTCGAGTGTTTGGCTTTACGAGCGAGATTCTGCTGCGCGCTTTCCAGCGCCGTCTTCATGCGCGCGAAGAAACGCGGATTCTCGATAGCGAAGAACTCACCGCTTTCGTGCGCGAGCGTGACGAATGTCTCGACGCCCCAATCGAGGCCGACGGCAGAGGCTCCGCCTACACGCTGCGGCTCGCACGAGAGCGTGATCGAGGCGTACCAGCGTCCGGCTTTGTGCTGAATCTCACAGGTCTTCACGTCGCCCGGCGTGCGAGCCCGGCCACGGACGGGGATCGTGCCGACACCCGAGAGGCGCAGTATGCCGTTCCGAGCGCCGTTGCCGGGTGTGAAGCGGAAACCGTCGCCATGCGTCTTGTACCCCCAGCCTGAGAATCGCTCGACCGACCGAAAGCGCGGAAAGCCGGGTTTCTCGCCACTTTTACAGCGCCGAAAGAACGCCGCAAAGGCCAGATGCAGGCGGTGCAGCGTGACCTGTGCCGATTGCGCGTTGAGTCCTGCGTACCGTTCGTCGTCGGCACGCAGATCGGTGAGATCGTGGCATTGATCGAATTCCGAGATACGTTTGCGCCGCAGTCGCCAGGCGACAATCCGCTGTTCGAGTGCAGCGTTATAGAGACGCTGGTGCAAGCCGAGCATATCCAATAACGCTGCCTCCTGCGAACGAGACGGATAGAGGCGATAGACGACCTTGCGCGAGATGGGCTTCATTGTCGTCATTATGTACCCACACTGAGCCAACAGGGTGGCACTAAGCGCCGTACCGGGCAGTGCGGCGATTCACCACCAGCCAACGGCGGGAGACGCCGTATGGCTGGAGCACTGCGCCGCTCTTTGGGTAGATCTGCGGATGAACCAATGTCAGCGTCGCATCGTCGGCTTCGAACGACTCTTCAACGACGGTCGTATCGGCGCGGGAGCGCAGCGCCGCCGCAACGCGTTCGACGCGGTCGGGAGACTCGGGGTGCGTGCTTCCGCGAAGATGCGCTCCGAGGGTGATGTCGGTGACGACTCTCACGCTCGGAGCGCGTGCTTTCTACCGCCGCGAAGCGGGTTTCTTCGAGAGGGCTCGGATGGCGGCGATCGCCTGGCGATAGCTTGCGGAGTTCCGTGCCACGACGCGTAGGACCCGACGATAGGCAAGGATCGCTTTGGGTTTCTCGTTATTGTGCGCGTAGGTTTTCGCCGCCACCACGAGCATGTCGGGTTGATGGTCGAGATAGCCCGGCGCATTTCGGTCGAGCGCGTCGAATATCTGCGCCGCTTCACCGTAGTTGTGGAGGTGATAATCGGCACTCGCGATGCAGCCTAACGTATCGGGTTGACGATCCGCCTGAAAACTCTGTTCGCAAGCGACGCGCGCTTTGCCATAGAGCTTCCGGTAAAAATAGACCTGACCGAGCATAGCGTAACTCTGCGCCGAGGGGCGCACCTTTACCAAACTCGAGAGATAGGTCGTCGCCGCAACGACATCAGAT
>JAKAPO010000272.1:1149-3312 GCA_021807065.1 bacterium | reverse complement strand
TGCACAAAGAGCGTTTGAAAGAGTATCGCACGAGCGTCGACGTACTCACGCTCTCGGCGACGCCGATTCCCCGAACGCTGCACATGTCGCTGATGGGGATGCGCGACCTCTCGGTCATTCGCACCGCGCCGAAGAACCGGCTCTCGATCAAGACGCTGGTGGTGCCCGCCGGCGACGCCGTCGTCGCCCACGCGATTGCGACCGAACTGGATCGCGGCGGTCAAGTCTACTTCCTGCACAATCGCGTCGAGACGATCTACGCGCGGCTGGCCGCGCTGCAGCAGCTCGTTCCGCGCGCACGGATTGCGCTCGCGCACGGCCAGATGCGCGAGCGCGAGGTCGAACCGATCATGCAAGAATTCATCGACGGCAAGACCGACGTGCTCGTCGCGACGACGATCATCGAGAACGGCCTCGACATCCCCAACGTCAACACGATGATCGTCGAGGACGCCGACCGCTTCGGGTTGGCGCAACTGTATCAACTACGCGGCCGCGTCGGGCGATCGAATCAACAAGCCTACTGCTACCTGCTCTATCAAGGACACAAAGTGCTCAGCGAGGAGGCGCAGGCGCGGCTCGAAGCGATCGTCGAGTTCACGCATCTCGGTTCGGGTTTACAGGTTGCGATGCGCGATTTGGAGATTCGCGGTGCCGGCAATCTACTCGGCGCGGCGCAATCGGGCTTCATCGCGTCGGTTGGTTTCGACACCTACTGCCAGCTGCTCGCCGACGCGATCGCGCAGCGCCGTGGCATGGCGCCGGCTCTTGAAGAGCGCGGCGAAGCGGTCATCGACGTCAAGATCAGCGCCTTCATTCCAAACGATTACATTCCGCACGTATCGCAGAAGATCGCGGTCTACCAGCAACTGGCCAAAGCGAGAACGCAGGAAGAGGTCGACGAAATCGCCGCCGGCATCCGCGATCGTTTCGGCGCCTTCCCCGCGCCGCTCGAACGGCTACTCGAGTTGACGCGCTTGCGCACCATCGCGCTCGCCAAGCGGGTAACGCGCGTCGTGGTCGATGAAGGGCGGCTCATGCTCGGGGTCGGGTCGGGTTTCGAACTGAGTCCGGCGATGATTCCAAAGTTCCGGGCGCTCACCAAGAATCGCTTTCGCTTCAGTGAAGGCAAGGTGCTGGTCGATCTCCCGCGCTTGCAACCACCGATGCGCCCGGAGCAGCACTGGATGCCGCTCCTTCGCGGCCTCCTAGAGGCCATGTGAGCGGCTCGGACGAAAGACGCTCGGCTTTAACCACCCTCCCCTGGAGTTGTTCATGTCCAAAGCTTTCCGCCCGATTGCGTTTTTGGTTACGCTGCTGCTCGCTGCCGGACTTGCAGCCTGCTCCGGCGCGGTCGTGACCGTCAACGGCCAGTCGATTTCGCGCGCGCAGCTCGATAGCAAGCTGGAGTCGAGCCCATTTGCCGCTCGGTACCTGCAAAACATGATACAAGAGACACTGCTCCGGCAGTACGCGCAGCAGAATCACATCACCGTGAGCGATGCCGCCATTCTGGCGCGCGAGAATCAGATCCGCGCGAACTATCCCGGCGCGCAGTGGACCGAGTTCCTCCAGGCGCGCGGGCTGACCGAGAAGGACGTACACGATGAACTGCAAGTCACGCTCATTCTAGAAGACGCACTCGCCAAGAACATCGCCGTCAGCGATGCAGAAATCAGATCGTATTTCGCCAAGAATCACGCGCTCTTCGACACGCCGGATAAGATCTGCGCGAGCCACATCCTCCTGCCCAATCTCGCGACCGCGAACAGAGTCGAGGGAATGCTGAAGCCGGATGGAAGCAACTTTGCACAGATCGCGCAGCGTTACTCGACCGATCCCGGATCGAAGAGCAAGGGCGGAAGCCTCGGCTGCTTCCCGCGCGGACAGATGGTGCCGGCCTTCGACCAAGCCGCGTTCGCGCTGCCGGTCGGGAAGATCAGCAAGCCGGTGAAGTCGCCGTTCGGGTATCACATCATTCTCGTCACGTCGAAACAGCCGGGGCAGCGCGCCACGCTCGCGTCAGCTTACGCTCGTATCAAAGCGCAGCTCGTGCAACAAAAAGAGCAGCCGCTGATCGAGCCGTTCATGATGGGCCTGCAGCAAAAGGCGACGATCGTCGCAAACGATCCGCAATTCGCAGCGCTGGCATCAACACCCGCG
>JAKAPO010000272.1:0-1139 GCA_021807065.1 bacterium | reverse complement strand
GCGCCGGCCGTAACCGTGGCGCCTTCCGCGGCGCCGCTCGCCCCCGCAGCGACACCGCACTAATGCGCGCGTGCTGGCGCGTATCGTCGGCTTAGGTCCCGGAGATACGGGGCTGCTCACGTTGGGCAGCCTCGACGCGCTACGCGGTACGCGTGCGATCGCGTTGCTCGCACCGCGTGAACTGGTGAACTACCTACGCGATTGCGGCGTCTCTGTCGACGAACGTTTTGTTGCCGACGAAGCGGCGATCGTTCGCGGTAGTAGCGAGGCGATCGCCGATCTGTGCGATCGCTTGAGCGAGCTCGATGAAACGGCAGGTATCGGCGTACTCGGAAATCCGCTCTCGGATTTTCCCGGGCTTCCGCCGCTGTTGCGCGCCCTCGACGCCCGCCGCATCCAGACGGAGATCGTCCCGGGAATGCCGCGCGCGACGCTCGCCGAGTCGATTGCGATGCCGCTCCTTCCGCTGCCGCCGCAGTCGGCACATTATTCGTTCGACGATCTGGTCGAGATTATGGCACGTTTGCGCTCGGGCTGCCCGTGGGATCGCGAGCAGACGCATCGCTCGCTCGTTCCGTATCTGATCGAGGAGACGTTCGAGGTCGTCGAGGCGATCGAAGGGGCCGGCGCCGAGCACGCCGCCGAGACGCTTTGCGACGAACTTGGCGATCTCTTGTTGCAGATCGTCTTTCATTCGCAGCTTGCAAGCGAGACGGGCGCGTTCACCGTCGCCGACGTGATCGCCGCACTCTCCAACAAGATGGTGCGGCGACATCCCCACGTCTTTGCCGACACCGTCATCGAGGACGTCGACGCGCAGTGGCGGAGCTGGGAGCGGCTCAAGGCGCAAGAGCGCGCCGGGATGCGGCGTAAGAGCCGGCTCGACGGCATTCCACGTCACCTCGGCGCGTTGCAGCGCGGGCAGCGCATGCAAGAGAAGGCAGCGCGCGTCGGCTTCGATTGGCGTAGCGTCGAAGGGGTTGTCGAGAAACTGGTCGAGGAGGTTCGCGAGCTCACCGAAGCACGCAACGCCGCGAAGCGCAGCGACGCGCACGTGCGCGAAGAACTAGGCGATCTCTTCTTCACGCTCGTAAATCTGGCGCGCACGCTCGGCGGCGATGCCGAAGGCGCAATGCGAG
>JAKAPO010000271.1 GCA_021807065.1 bacterium | reverse complement strand
CGCTGCCGCTGTACGTCATGCTTTTCGCCGGCGTGCTGCTCTGGCTGGCCTACGGGATTAGCATTCATGCGCTCCCGATCATCATATCCAACTCGATCTCGGCCGTCTTGAGCGCCACCATTCTCACTCTCAAACTGCGTCTAGCAGGAGGAACGCGTGGATAAGCCATCTCCCATTTTCGAATCTTCGGCCGATGCCGCCCTTGAAAAGGTGCGCGCCACATACAGCCAACGGGGGGAAGAGTACGCCGATTCTTGGAACTCTGAAAATATCGTTACGACGTTTAGCGCCGCGACGCTATTGGCATTCGGCCTGCGCCTTACCGTCGAACAGATGCGCCTGCTGCAGTGCGCGGCGCTCATCGACATGAAGGACTCCCGACTTGGCGGCCCATGGAAGGCCGACTCCCTGGTGGACTCCATCGCGTACCGTGCTTGCTATCTCACATTGCGAGAGCAGTACGAGAGCGCCAAGCATTTCGAGCACATGCCGCGCATACGCGAAAATGGATGCGCCACCCTCACGCCGCACGAGGCCCAGGCTCAATGAAGATCGAGCGTAAGCGCGGCGCTAACCTGCCGCAGTAAAGCAACCCCTGGTTGCCAGAGCCCGAGTTTCCCGCTCGCCTGCACGGGGTGCTTGAGCGGGCGCACGTTTCGCAGTCTCCACGCGATCGGGCCGAACGTCCATTTCGACGACGCCTTCGCGGCATCTACGCAATCGACGAGATCAGCGATCGCTACGATTGCCCCGCGATGCAGCGACGCCACGTCGATCTTGCGCCCGACGATCGCTTCGAGCGCTGCAATGTCCTCGGGTCGCATCGTGGAACTCGCGTGGATCAGGATGGGGCCGCGATAGGTTGTGCGCCAGGTGCGGTTCTCGACGCGCTTCCCGAGGTGTGTGATCGCGTGGGCCCACGCTGGGCGAATGGAGAGTGCTTTCACGCTATGCCTTTCTGCCGCTGCCGACGCTTTTGTGCCGTTTCGCGGCATCGGTCCGAGTCGTACTTGGCGACACGCCCAACGCGCACGGCTTGGACCTGCCGGGAGAACGGAATCGGGCGCCGACAGACCTCGCACGGAACGTACCCTTCTTCATCGGTCGCCGGATCCGGGAATACGCCCGGAGCGGCCCGTCGAAGGGCCTCGCGCGCCTGCGCCGCGTCGTTCCCGATAAGGGGCATGACCTCGACGCAGCGCAGGATCCGACCGATCTCCCTTGCAAGCGTGACGGGCAGGGACACCCACATGCGCCGCAGCCTCATTGCTTTGCCATCAGTCAGCGACACGAGCGAGATCGCCCTCGGCTATTTCGGCGATCTGCGCCACCTGCATGGCTCTCTCCCTCGCACTTCGCCCCGGGCCTCGGCATCGCACACGCGACGACAGCGCCCACACGTAACGCTCGCGAACTCCTCGGCGGTCTCGCCATCGGTGACGCGCATCGAAGCGCGCACAGCGCAGCCGCAGGCCGTTTCGACGCTCACGTAAGATGAGTAGAGATGGACGATCGGCGCAGCGGACTTCTTCATGGACACTTCTCCAAAGCGACGAGCTCGACATCAAGGATGAACCCGTGCCGGCTGCGCGCATGACGTGGCGAAATTAACAGCACGGGGACGGCGTTCGCCCCATCGTAAGCATAGACGGCGCGATCGCTGTAGTGCGCCCCTCCGGGTATCGATCGGCAGGCGCGCTGGTCCCTGGCGAGGCACCGCTGCGCTGCGTGAATCGTGCGATGCACGTGGGCGCAGCCGCCGCGGACGAGTCCAAGCGTGGTGTAAAGCGTCATGGCGTCGCGTCCCAATCGTCACCGTCGAATGCAGCGTCGCCCTCCTCATAGATGCGTAGCGCCACGCAAGCGGTTTGAAGCGCCTCGCCCCGTACCGCCTGCTCGCCTTTCCGTTGCAGCATGGCCTTCGCGAGTTCACCGAGCTCCTCCAAGCAGGCGGCGAGAAGGTGCTTGGTGCCTGGAAACTTCGTGCGCGCTCGAATCACCTCGTCCCCAAGTTCTTGTAGCGTTCCGGGCAAGAGCGGCCGTGGTTGCGGAGCAGAATCTACCCTTTGGGCGCCCAGGTGCGCGGTGGAGAGCGCGTTGTTTGCGAGCGAAGCGAAGTGCTGCTCGCAGCAGAGCCGCTCTTTGGGGGGCAACGACAACAGTACGTGCGTGATGCAAAATTGCGCGGAGCGAGGACAGTCTCTCGCTTCGCACGTGCCTTCCGCCCATCTGACCGATATATGCGCGCGGCTCATGACGGCACCTCGTCTAGCGCGCGCAGCGCTAGGGTGCCAAGAGCCGGATGCCCGTCGATGTAGACGCGGCGATCGGAAGCGATTCCCAGGTCCTCGCAGGCGTAGCGATGACGCCGCAAGCAGCTGCGAGCAGCAGCCCGGGCGTGATGATAGTGGCCGCAGCCCCCCTGGCGGGGGCCCCAGGTCGTAAACCTGTCGGCGGTCATGCTAGTTCCTCTTTGCCCGTTTCGACGTTGGCGGTGATTCGTTCGTGCCACACATGATCGCGGCGAATGCCGAAGTCGCGCGCTACCGTATCAGCCGCGTACACGGCCTCGTCTTCGGTCGCATAACGACAGGTAAAGTCGAGCTCGTTTCTTAGCCGCGACTTCGTGTCGATTCGCCAGGCGAACCTGGCCTCGGGCTTCCACCATATAGGCATGTGAGTGCCATGCCGCATGATGCGCAAGAAATTGTCAATCTCAGCCCGAGGAGTAGCATAAGGCCAACGTTCGCCAAACGCTAAAAGCTGTCCGCCGGAAACGACTAACCAATGATGGAAGCCCGACATAAAGACGTTTAGGCCGTCGATTTGGGCGGGTAGCTTATTCCGCAGCGCGTACCAGTCATCGCTGACTTCAACGGCGCTGAGATAGGTGATGACGCGCGAAAGAGTCGTGAACGTATCGGCGATCATATCGATCGGCCACGTAGTGACGCCGGGAAGATAATGGTGCCATCGAGCGCGACGACGCTCGCCGCATTGCAGTCGCAATGGACCTGGGCGCGGAAAATGCCTTCGAGCAGCGCGGCCGACGAAGACCAATCGGGTTTGGCCGCCAACCGTTGCGCGACGGCGGCGAGAACGAGATCATAGAGATGGTCCTCGCCAGAATAGCCGGGCCGCAGACGCATGGTTAACTGGCGTTGTTGCCCAGCAACCGTAACGTCGTAGACGCCATAGTCATAGCGTCGGCCCAAAAACTCGGCACCGTAACGCATCGACGCGAGAGATTCCAGGTGATTCGTCATACCAGTACTCCTTCTGCCCCGAGTGAGGGCTGTCTCAACGTCCTGAGTATAGCACGGGACGCGGAACAGGTGTTCGA
>JAKAPO010000270.1 GCA_021807065.1 bacterium | reverse complement strand
CCGATCTCCAGAATTTAAACAAGCCGAACCAATCGCAGCCCCAATCTCCGACCGCTGTTCTTCAATCGTATGGCCTTTGGGAAAACGGTCGAGCGCAATAGGAGTAGCCGTATGCCAGCTACTGGCTGCCCAGCCTTCATCCACATGCAATCCGAACCACCGCTCGGGCTTCAGCGATTTTTCAGGAGCGGAAACCGTAGGCACCAGGTGCCATCGAAAATTTCGTTCGGAAACTTCGATCGAGCCATGGCCGTTCGCGCTCCCGCGAGTATTACCCCGGAGGCACTCAACGATCGCCTCGTTCAGAGAGTCCGCGGGCAACTGCGGCCGCCCCACGACGGCGCACCCCACGCGCACGCCCGTAGAGTGCCTCCCCCACCCGACGTTCGCGAGCGGAACGATGGCGACATGTGGCCCGCGCGTCGGCGAACCGTCGGGGCGACGTCCGGACAGCCATTCCGGCGGAATTCCAACCGCATTGTTATATCCGATGATAAGAGCGTCGCGGATCTTTCGCGCGATATACGGAAAGGCGCGAATGTCAGGGGCAACGTCGCCGTCGGCAGTACGCAACACAATCCAGTTCTGTGAAAACATCGAACCTTGTGGTGCGAAGCGATGGACTCGTTGAACGACGGCACCCGGCGTTGGCCGGCGCCCAGACTCGAAGGCATGCTCCAACTCTGCGAGTCGCCCAACATAAATGCGACGTTCCGGATCTACTGCGTCAGAGAGGTCGTGGCTTCCAGTTGAGAAGTGGCATCGCGTCAACGAAGTAGAATGCCCAACGTATGAGGTGTCGCGCGCGAGATACTCGAGCGACCGACGAACGGGATCCTCAGGTACAGCATCCCAAACAAACTTGACGGTCGCCACCTCATCTGCCAGACGGCCGGCGATGAATCGCCGCGCCTGGCGGCGCCGTTGGCTCGGGATGACATCGAGGCCGCTTTCGGATGTCTTGAAGTCATTAGGCGGGACAAACACAGTGGGGGAAGTCCGCGCAGCACACGCCCCGTGAATGATTTTCGGGGGATCCTGCGCTTCGAGCCACTCAAGCGCTTCCCGTTCCTCTGGGCGCTCGCCGCGCGCCCCCCAGGAAGCGACAAGCGCTGAAAAAACGCGGTCTGGCTGCGGAGGCCATTCGAGTTCTCCGTTACGTTCCTGTCGCGCCGCGACAATCGTTCCTGTTAGGAATTCGACGTCAAGAACTAGCACCGGCGGCCTCCGCTGCTTCACCGCCCTTGTCAGCAAGTGCGAGTTCGCGGCTCTTCTCGACGAGATAGACGAGCTTCGCTTGCGGCGTAAGCTCCGTAGGTTTCATCGAGATATTGAACCCTGCGGCGCACGCTTGATCGACCGAGTCGTTGTACAGCGAGATTGCCCGATCGTAGTCCATATCGACTGTTTCCGCCCCTCCGTCGCTATGTAGGAGCTCTAATGGCGCAGCCCCCTCCTCGGGAACGAGATCGCAACGAGAGCGCAGCGCAAACCCCTGACGGAGCTGTGCGTAGTGACCGGCCAACCCAAGCGCTGCGAGCATCGCTCGCGCGGCCGCATTTCTACGATCGTCGCCGAACCGCAAGCGGCGCAGGCCAGCAAAAGTGATGACCATCGTGTGCTCGGCGTAATCCATCGTCACCCCAAGATCTTGAATAGATGGGGCGATATTTCCGTGATTGATCTCAGAGGGTTTCGATTTCTTGAATGTGCTGTTCTCCTGTGAGTCCGACCAGTCTGTCGGGCTCTTAAAGACTTGCACGCCTTTCAGGATACCGAGCGGGTCCATGCGACTGCCCGGCCGTCGACCGCCGGGGGTCGGATCCTCCACCTCGGAGCTTCCACGCACAGCAACGCTCATCCCGATAATCTCGCTCACTAAGCAGCGAGGGAACTTCGCGCCGAGGCCGCCCCCTTCGCCCGTGCTGTTCCACGCTCCAAAAGCGAGGGCATTCGGCGAAAGTTCCAGTATGGCTGAAGCATTCGAAGGGCTCGCAACTTGCAAGCGATGGCCCACCTCCGACTTCTTGAAGGGTTTACCGTCGAATTCACTATCTCGCAGTATTGCGTCGTAGATGCGATGCGGAGCATCAAGCGATGTAATTCGGCCGATCTCCGGCACGGAAGTTTTCGTGAAGTCAACGACAAGATATGGCAGCTTGATGCGACCGGCAGTCGCCTCTTCCAAAAGCGCTTCCTCGACACGATTCGCTGCGCTCTGAACGCTATCCAAAAGCACACTCCATATGTCTGCGCCGTTCATGCGCCGCTTCTCGAAGACATGGCGTGGCTTAGGATCTCTTCCCTCGCCGGGATACGTCGGCGGGAAAACGGTCGATCCCGGGCCACCGATTGGTTGCAGACGCTGGCGCCGCCGAAAGCCTGCATCATTTTCTACGAATCGTGTAAGGTTTTCCAAATTCAGTTGCACTTCTTAGATCCTATTCTGGGCGCGTGCCCGACTGGTGACACTCTCGTAAACGAGAGGAGTCCCGACCTTTTGCAGGTCGCCGCGCGGATCGGGTATGCTGGCGATCTGCCCCGCCAGGCTCAGTGCGATCCCCACTGGGCCTTTTTGTCGTTTTTTTTCGCGCGACGCGATAACCGTACCATGCCCTTCGAATGGAGTCAACTCAGTTTGTTTTTCGAACGGGAACTACTACTCTAAACAATCATAACATTATACAAGAAGGTGTCCTCCATCCGTCCTCGAAAGACGAGAAGCATTCCGTCCTCGAACGGGCGGCCCCATTGAAGCTGGTTCTTGAGCGCCGTAGATCCGGCAACCGGTCGAAAAATCCGCGTGCGGACGCGCGCGGCTCCATTGAAGCCTGGATCCTGCGACGAATTCACACCCACTCATCCCCCCGATTCTACCCTGCCCTCGCGACAAAGGTTTGTCGCATAATTTCCCGCGATGCGATCCGCGGTCTCCCGGGCGAGCGCCGCGACCGCCGGCGGCGCGAGGACAGTCGCATCGGCTCCGAACCGCAGCGCCCAGCGTACTGCTTCGCCCGGATCCTCGAAGCGCAGTGCGATCGACGCGCTTCCGTCGGCGTGGCGTTCGACTCGCTGTTCGGGCTGCCACTCGCATGCCGTAACGGCGCCGGCAACGGTAGCTGAAACGAGAACCGTCACCTCCAGCGGCTCGCCGGTGCGAATCCACCCGACCGCGCCCTCGCGGCGAAAACGCTCGGGAACCTTGCGCGGCGTGAAGGTGCCGTCGCGGCGGATCGGCGCTGCAATCGCGTCGAGCGCGAAGTTGCGCCAATCTTTTCGCGCGAGATCGAACGCGACGAGATAGTAGCGCCCAGACCGCGCGATAACGAGATAGGGCTCGACGCGTCGTAGCGCTGGGCCTCCGCG
>JAKAPO010000269.1:1144-3395 GCA_021807065.1 bacterium | reverse complement strand
ACCCCGCGCCCGCAGCGCATCGACCGGTGCGCCGCGAAGAAAAGGCCCGGTGCGACGCGCTCTGCACTCCGGGTTTCCAGTAATCGACGCTGACGGCTTGCAACCTGATGTATGATGCACCGAGCATGCATAGGGGTCATGCGCCGAAAAGCCTTGTGGGATAAGGCTTTTTCGCGCATCACGCTCGGACTCGGCGCTAGGCACTCATCGCTCGGGTCTCTGCAGTCGGCGTTTGCAAATCTGCCAGCATCGCATCGGCTGGTGCATGCTCCATGCATGATGCGACTAAGGCTCCCATCACTTCGCCGCCGTAAGGACCAGCGAAATGTTGTCCGCCGAGCCGTCGTTGTAGGTTCCTTCGTAGCGTGTGAACACGATCGCCACGATCGCCTGCGTTGCGGCTTTCGGGACAAGTCCCGATCTCGACCGATACAGGAGGCCGGTGGCATCCTGGCGCTGCTGAGGCGTGACCGGACCGAGCGTCGTGCCTCCGACGGATGCACCGGATGCATTGCGGAATGTGACCGTCGCCGTCGCGTGGTCGTCTTGGTCTGCGTACCCGCCGAGCCAGGCGGAGAACGTGTAGCGAACGGTTCCGGTCTTGATGGCAGCGAGCGATGGGCGAAGAGAGATCGTCTGGGTCGCGGTCGATCTCGCCACGTTGCCGCCCTCAAAATCATTCTTGCCGCGGTGTTTCGGGCCGGGACCGTTCCGATCGGGGAAGCCGCCGGGAATCCCGTACTGCACCGCGGTGAACTGCCCCGTCGTCGACCAGCCGGACGGCTTGACGATTTGGGTATCGCTGGATGCACCGACATTTGCCTCTGCACCGCCGTTCACCACAAGGTTCCGGCCAAACTGGCTCGTCGCTGGTGCCGCAGAGACCACGAGCATTGTTCCCAGCATTACTGTGCCGATTGCCGCGATCGCAATGTACCGATAGGAATGCGTCATTTTGTCCATTTCCCTTCATGCCACGTGCCCTCGAGCATATGCGCGCACCACGTGGGCAGCGTGTTCAGTATTTGCCCTTTGGGCAGATGTCCTTTGGGGTAGAAGGCCCAAGAGCCGCTCAGGCGCTCGCTGGCTCCGCCGCGACCGCCTTGTGTATCGTTCAGTGTGCCGCACAGTACGAGCGTTGACGGAAGCGGAATATTATAGACAAGAGTATATGCATCGATGCCGGTGTGTCTCGCCGGTTTTCCACAGTGAGTACGCGTGCCGCTTTGCCTGACTCTGAAACCGTTGACGTACCAATTGTACGTGTGGTAGTTACCGAAAGTAAGAGAAAGGAACGTAGTCGGCGTTCCCGTTCCGTGGGCCCACTTCTTCCAAAGTGTGCACTCAACTACCGAGCCTGTTGAGACCGCGTTGTACGATCCTTGCGCTTGTGCGGTTCCGTGATAGACAAGGTTCGGGTAGGCTGATTCGTGATAGCGCGTAAAGGCAGCCTGTCCGCTTTCGCGCTTGGTTTCCGCGAAGCCGACCCGCCCGTCTGAGTCCGTGTCCTGCCGCTCGTACCTAAACGAGAACGGCCCGACCCATTCCTGCACGGAGGCCCAGGTTGCCGGAGACAACGTACCCGGTCCGCCGCGTGGCGCTCGCGGTTACATTCAGCAATGCCAGGCTCATGAGAATAGACGTCGCAATGTATCTCGCCACTGGGACCTTCCTTCGGCAACGCAATTTCCGCTAAGCGAGGTTCAACGAGGAGCCCTCCTTTTCCGTTTGACGGGGATTGGCCATATGACCGCCCTACGCGCGAGGTTGCGACGCCAGCCTTTGAGACTTGCGCTCGGTGAGATCGCGCGCGAGCGTCATCGCGAGGCCGTTCGTTACTGCAAGCGTCTGGGAGCGCCGAATTGGCAGGCCCTCATAGCCGAAGGATACGGACTGAGCCGGGGCCTCGCCGTCGCCGATGAATCACAACGACTCAATAGCGACCTTCGATCAAGGCACGCAACGCGCTCCAATGCCTCGGATGCGGGACGCGAGCGCCCGCGCGGAAGCGAGAGCACGCTGCGAGGCTGAGCCCCGTGGCCTTCGCGATCTCCGAGAGCGAGAAGGCTTCGAGCCTTGGCCGCGTTCTTTACGCGCTTGCGGCAAGCACGCCTCGCAGTACCGGCGCCGGCGCTTGCGCACGGACGCACCGCATGACGCGCATGACGCGGGAACAAGTGCGAGGGCTCTGGACGCGGTGCGCCCCATGCTTTGCTCGCGTACGGCTTTGGTCGCGGCGCCGTGCGAGGCG
>JAKAPO010000269.1:0-1134 GCA_021807065.1 bacterium | reverse complement strand
ACGGGCGCCACAAGCGTACGCCAGCGCGGCAGCGTGAGTGCGAGGTCGTGCGTGAGCGGCGCGCGCAGGCGGCATACGCCGTTCGGCAGCTCCGCGAAGTCGCACGGGGTGAACACTCGCTCCTCAAGCATATCGAGCGCGAAGGCATCTACGTCCGGCCGTATGGACTCCATGGCGTCGAGCGCGAACGAGTCTCGGTCGCGCTGATCCGCGTGCAGCACGCCGAGCGTCGGATCCAAGCCCGCCGCGAGGAGTGCGAGGCGCGACTCGCCTTCGAGCAGCGCGTAGCAGTAGTTGAGCAACGCATTCACCGGGTTCGTGGCGGCGCGAGGTGCGCCTGTTACTATGGAAGCGCGAGCATCATACCGCGTCCAGCGTGCCGGCATTCGCACGAGATCGCGGCCTCGCAGGCGTATGGAGACGCCGGACCACGTGTTCCAATAGATCGCGACGGCCTTCGCCTCGCACAGCCGTACGCCGTCGATCATGCACGCGCCGTTGAGCTTGTCCGCTGACCGATCGGGACAAGGAGACGAATCGCCGGAAGTCGTCGATCCGCGCGCGCGCTGAACACATCTTTGGCACGGTCAAGGGGTACTTCGGCTTCAAGAAAGTCCGCTATCGCGGCATCGCAAAGAACGAGAATCGGCTCAACGTGCTCTTCGCGTTGTCGAACCTCTTCATGGCCAAGAAGAGGCTGCTCTCCATGGCGACGGGATAGCTGTCTCCCGAAGTACGCAAAACACGCGCGACCGAGCCCGGATGAAACGGGTGAGGGCGAAAAAGCGGAGAGCACCCGCCTCAAATCGGCTCTTCACCGTAGCCCCACGCCATCAGCGTTGATAGATCAGAGTTGCCCCAATGACCAAGTACCAGTTGCGAGGTCTCGCGGCTAGAACGAGACTCTTGCTGACGATGCTAAGGGCAGCGCGCGCCGGATGTGATGCATCCGAAGAATCGTGCAGACCAGCAAACCAACCATACTTACTCTGAACTCTGCTAGTGAGTTACTAGGGCGTGTTTTCAAAGTGGTCTGAATGAAGGAGAGCCGCGGCTTTCGTAGGAATTTTTTCCGGCTATGCCACGACATAGCTTGTCCGACGAGCAATGGGCGCGCATAGCACCGCTGCTCCC
>JAKAPO010000268.1 GCA_021807065.1 bacterium | reverse complement strand
CTTCCGATCTAGCATGCAATGCATTTTTCTAGCCGCGAGGTTACACGGAGCGTCAACGATATCGGCAACGACGGCCCCGACATCCTCGGCACGCCGACGAGCGCCGAGGCGGCGCGTGATATCGCACTCTTCCCGCTGTAAGCACGTCTTGACGCGCCGTCGATTGCCCGCTATGATCGCCGAACCGTGAACCGCTACTCGATGCCGCCGTGCCTGCCTATGCCGCCCCCAAGGGTGCCGGCCGGATAGTGCACGCCGCGAGTTCCGCTCGCCGAACGTCGCTCTCCAGTCGGAGCGGCGTTTTTTTATTGTTTCGAACGAAGATGAACCGAGGAGTGCTCCCATTTATGAATATCGCTATCGTCGGCAACGGAAAGATCGGCCGCGCGATTCACGAGGCCTTACGCCGCGTCGATCCGCAACAACGCGTTTCGCTCCTCGGTCGTGGCGATTCCCGGGAATCGCTCTTCGATGCCGAGAGTATCCTGCTCTGCGTGAAACCGCAGCAGGTTGAATGCACGCTCGAAACGATAGGACCGCACCTGCGCCCCGGAGCGCTGCTCGTCAGTGTCGCGGCGAAGACGACGCTTGCGTCGCTGCGCGCCGCTCTGCCGCCCGCTATCGGCGTCGTGCGTGCGATGCCGAATCTTCCCGTCGGCGAACTCGCGGGAATGACTGCGCTCGCGAACGAGAGCGCGGCAGAGGATCTCGAGCGCAGCGAGGCAATCTTCGGCGCGATGGGACGCACGGTACGGATCGAAGAGCGGCTTATGGATGCAGCAACGGCGATGAACGGATGCGGCCCCGCCTATCTCTATCTTATCGTTGAAGCCTGGATCGACGCCGGAATAAAACTTGGGTTCTCCTATGAGACCGCACGCACGCTCGTCGCCCAGACGATGCTGGGAGCGGCAACATCGGTCTTAGCGAGCGAGGAGCACCCGGCGGCACTAAAGACCGCCGTCACGACCCCGGCCGGCTGTACGATCGAAGGCCTCATGCAACTTGAAGACGGGCGCATTCGGAGCACGATCGTGCGCGCAGTGCTCGCAGCGGCGGGCGCGTAGCAATGCGTACGCTCCTCAATGCGCTTCGCGCTCTCGCCGCACTCGCGGTCGCGGCCGCGATCTTCGTGCAAATCGATGCCGAGATCGTCAAGCGTGCGTTTCAGCCGTGGCACTTCTTTAGTTTTTTCACCATCGAGAGCAATCTTTTCGGAGCCGCGATTCTGCTGGTTGCGTGGAGATTCGAGCGACGGAGCGAGACGCCGCCGTGGTACGCGCTCGCACGCGGTGCGATCACGAGTTTTCTTACCGTTACCGGCGTTATCTATTGGACGATACTTGCGAACGGTCCGCAGATCTTGATTCCATGGGTCAATATCGTCTTGCACGCGATCTTTCCGATCGTGGTCGTCGTCGACTGGATCGTTGCGCCTTCACCGCTGGATACGAGCCTCTGGAAGAGCCTCCGTTGGTGGCTCGCTTTCCCTTTGCTTTACTGCGCCTACAGTCTGATCCGCGGCTCCCTCGTTGCCTGGTATCCTTACGGTTTTCTCGATCCGCGGATATTCGGTTACCCGACGGTCCTCTTCTTCTGCGTCGCCATCGCGCTGGGTTTCGCCGCGATCGACGCCGGGATCCACGCGATCGCACGGCGCCGATACGCCGACATTACATCGTGAGAACGACGCGGAAACGCGCGTCACCGCTCATCATGCGATCGAACGCTGCGGGAGCCTCGTCAAGCGGCCGTTCTTCGATCCGCGCGCGAACGCCGGCCTGCGCGCTAAATGCCATCGTTGCCTCGGAATCGACGCAGGTTCCCGACGGCCACGCCTTCACGCTGTGACGTCCGCCGATCATCGCCGCGGTGTTCAAGGAGAGCGGCTCCATCGACGCTCCGACGATCATGAGCGATCCGTCGATCGTTAAACCGCCCATCGCAGGTTCCATCGCTTTCGCCGAAGTTGCCGTCGCCAACACCACTTTCGCACCGCCCAGCTTTTGCAGGGCCGCGCCAAAGTCACCGCGCTCGCTGTCGATGTAATGGTGTGCGCCGAGTTCGAGCGCGAGGTCGCGCTTCGATTCGCCGCGCGCGATGGCCACCGTTTCAAAACCCATTTTCGCGGCGTACTGGACGCCGAGATGGCCGAGCCCGCCGATTCCAAGAATCGCAACCAGGTCGCCCGGACGTGCGTCACCGTGACGCAACGCATTGTAGGTGGTGACGCCGGCACACATCAGCGGCGCAGCCTCGCTTGCAGAGAGCGCGTCGGGAATGCGCGCGAGCGCATTCGCCGGTGCAACCGCAAACTGGGCGTAACCGCCGTCGTAGACGATCCCCGGAACCTGTAACGAGCGACAGGTGAGGAAATCACCGCGCCGACACCGATCGCAGTGCCCGCAATGTCCGCCATGCCAACCCAGACCGACGCGGTCGCCGACCTTCCAACCGACAACGCGCTCGCCCAGTGCATCGATCCGGCCGGCGATCTCGTGCCCGGGAACGCGTGGGAAAGCGATCCCCGGCCAAACGTTATAGACGGTGAGGGCATCGCTGTGGCAGATACCGCATGCCTCGATCCGGATGCGGACGCTCTCCGCCGAGGGTGTGGGGACCTCGCGTTGGTCGCGTTCGATGCGACCGGCCGTAGCCGATGGGACTGCAAAAACGTTCATCATACTTCCTCCTCAACTTCTTCAGGTGGTGGTAAGTTGCGGAAAAACACCCAATAGAGCCCGGCGTTGAGCAGTTGCAGAACCGAGGCAAACTCCAGCGGCAAGCCGATCCAGGCGTGCTCGATGAGCGCGCCGGCGACCAGCGGGCCTCCCATCGACCCGACTCTCGCCGGAAGATTCGAGAGTGCGGAGGCGCGCGATCGTTCCGAGGCCGGAATAATACCCATCGCGTAGGACTGGCGGACCGGGAAGGTCACGATGTTCACGAGCATGCGCAGCGCGTAAATTGCACCTGCTACGACGAAGCCCGGTGCGAACGGCATCGCCGCGAGCAAAACGCACGAAAAGACGCGCAGCGCGACAACGGTGCGCACCGCCCCGCCGATCGCCGCGACGATTCGCGTCACCCCAAGGTACGAGAGAATCGACAGCACGTTGATCGTCGTGTAGAGCGCCGCAATTTGATCGGCGTTGACGTGATAGCGTTCGTGAAACCAGAGCACGAGAATCGGGCCGAGAAAACCGATCGCCAGACCGTTGGTTGCATTGGTGAGCATGAAACGGCGAATCAATTTCCACGTCGTCGGCGCGAGCGAAGCTTTCGAACGCGCGCGGATCGCCCGCGAACGCTGCTCTTTGATCGGCAGAACTACGAGGGCGAGCGCAACGCCGATAATCGCCGTCAGCCAGAAGAGCGGGCGCGCGGGAAAAATTGCAAGCCCGGCGCCTAGCACGCT
>JAKAPO010000019.1 GCA_021807065.1 bacterium | reverse complement strand
ATCTGGATCTGGCTTTGGCAGTGAAGCGCTCGACCCGAATATGGCCCTCGCACTTGGGCTAGCTGTTGGCGACGGTTGCGTCACCAACGGCGACACGGTCGCTCTTATCACCACCATGCACGATGACGAGGCGCGTGTTCTCGCCGATACCGCTGCGGGCATCAACGCGTATAAGGCGAGTATGCTCGACGATGGCCGTAGTCGGCGCGCGACAGTCGTTAACCGGCCTCCGTCCGCGGCGGGGCCGCGGATTTCAAGCGGAAACCGCAGGGTCGTCGATCTCCTTTCCCGGTACGCCGTTCTTGACCAAGGCAGCGCTCGCAAAAAGTTTCGTGACCTCATATACCGGCTGGACCGCGACTCCACGGCTGCCGTGCTCCGGGGTCTGTTCACGGCCGACGGTACCGTCGTAAACTATGGCGGCACATCGCAATACGTATCCCTCGATTCTTCCTCGCTCCTGCTCCTGCATCAAGTTCAGCATCTTCTTCTCTCCTTTGGCATCAAGTCAAAACTGTATAAGAACCGCCGCATCGACATCTCGAGCATGTGTCCGGATGGCCGAGGAGGTTTCGCGCGTTACGATGTCTTGCAGATGCATGCGCTGCGTATTTCAGGAACGTCACGAGTAGCCTTCGAGCAAGAGATTGGATTCCACCCAGCTTCGAACAAAGCCGCCGTACTCCGCGAACTCAACAGAAACGTCGCCTGCTATCTAGACCGATTCTCCGATGAATTCTCGTCTCTCGAGTTAACTGGCTCAGCGGATGTTTACGATCTAACGGAATCGGAGACCCAACACTTCGTCGCCGATGGTTTGCAAGTGCACAATTGCTCGGAATATCTTCATCTCGATGACACCGCCTGTAATCTCGCGAGTCTGAATCTCGTCACATTCGAGAGCGTGCAAGGCGATTTCGACGCAAAGCGGTTCGCCGAAGCGTGTCGCATCTGGACGTTTACGCTCGAGATCAGCGTGCTCATGGCACAGCTCCCGAGCCGGATCGTTGCGCAGAAGACCTACGATTTTCGGACGCTCGGCCTTGGCTACGCAAACCTCGGCACGCTGCTGATGCGTATGGGGTTGCCCTACGATTCGCCGGAGGCATTCGACTGGTGTGCTGCGATCACGTCGCTGATGACTGGTGCGGCATATCGTTGTTCAGCTGAAATGGCGCGCGAACTCGGAGCGTTTCCGCGCTACAAGCACAATGCTGACGCCATGCTGCGTGTGATCCGGAATCATCGCCGCGCGGCGTACCAGGCGGCACCGGATGATTACGAAGGGCTCAGCGTCACGCCGGTCACGCACGCGCCGACGCTCTTCACGCAGAAAACATGGGAGCTGGCGCGCAAGATGTGGGACGAGGCACTGGCCACCGGAGAAGTCGCCGGCTTCCGCAACGCACAAACCACGTGCATTGCGCCGACTGGGACCATTGCTCTATTGATGTCTTGCGACACGACCGGTATTGAGCCCGACTTCGCGCTCGTGAAATTCAAGAAGCTCGCCGGCGGCGGCTACTTCAAGATCGTCAACGAGTCCGTGGCGCCGGCACTGCGCCGCCTCGGATATCCCGAGGAGCAGATCACAGCGATCGAGCAGTACGCGAAGGGCACCGGCACGCTCAAGGAGGCTCCCCACGTCAATACCGACGTGCTGCGCAGCCGAGGCTTCGACGACGACGCGCTCGCCCGGATCGAGGCGGCTCTCCCGAGCGCCTTCGAGTTGCCGTTCGCCTTCAACCGTTTCGTCCTTGGCGACGAGTTCTGTGAGACGAAACTGCGGCTTACGCAGGAGCAGCTCAACGATTGGAACTTCTCCATCCTGCGAGATGGGTTGGGCTTTACGCAGCAGCAAATCGAGGAGGCGTCGGCACACATCTGCGGGCGCATGACGCTCGAAGGCGCACCGTACCTGAAAGACGAGCACCTCCCCGTCTTCGATTGCGCTACACCCTGCGGCAAGTACGGGACGCGCTACATCCGCCCACTCGCGCACGTCGACATGCTCGCCGCGGCGCAACCGTTCTTGAGCGGAGCCGCGTCAAAGACGATCAATCTTCCGCAGACGGCGACGATCGCCGACGTCAAAGAAGCCTATCGTTACGCCTGGGAGCGGATGGTCAAGGCGGTCGCACTCTATCGCGACGGCTCGAAACTCTCGCAGCCGCTGGCAGCGACGTACGATCTCGGCGGTGAGACCGAGTCCGACGAGCAGGCGCAGACGCGGCCGTACACGCAACCGCTGCAGATCGCCGAACGCATCGTCTACCGTTACATCGCCAAGCGCCGCCGCCTGCCCGAACGCCGCAGCGGGTACACGCAGAAGGCGCTCATCGGCGGACATAAGGTCTACTTGCGAACCGGTGAGTACGAAGGCGGACAGCTGGGCGAGATCTTCATCGACATGCACAAGGAAGGCGCCGCATTCCGTTCGCTGATGAACAACTTCGCCATTGCGGTCTCGCTCGGACTGCAACACGGCGTGCCGCTCGAGGAGTTCGTCGACGCCTTCACGTTCACACGTTTCGAGCCCAACGGTCCAGTCGCCGGCCATGCCAACATCAAGATGGCGACGTCGATCCTGGACTACATCTTCCGCGAGCTTGCGGTCTCCTATCTTGGGCGCTACGACCTCGCGCACGTGCAGCCGTCGATGGACATGGATGCGATGGGCCCCGAAGAGGAATACGTCGCCGAGGAAGAGGCGGGTGTCACGATGCGCCCGGCAGGCGTCGAAGAGCGTCTGCATCCCGTGAGCGAGCACTTACGCATCGGCGGAACGCATCCGGAGCCGCACGTCGCCGACGAAACCCAGGCGCAGGCGCGTCATGTATCGCAGCTTTCTGCCGCTACCGGCGTTGCGACGGCAACGCTCACCCAACAGATCGTCGCGTCGCGGGCAAAAGGTTACACCGGGAACGCATGTCCGGAGTGCGGTCAGCTCACGATGGTCCGCAACGGTTCCTGCGAAAAATGCGATTCCTGCGGCGCGACGAGCGGATGTAGTTGAAGCGGGCGCGGTCAGGACACAAAGGTAGTCTTTATTCCAAGATCTCGAGCCGCTCTCTCAAGTGATCC
The DNA here is from genome assembly GCA_021807065.1 of bacterium. Classification (GTDB taxonomy): domain Bacteria; phylum Vulcanimicrobiota; class Vulcanimicrobiia; order Vulcanimicrobiales; family Vulcanimicrobiaceae; genus Tyrphobacter. The sequence goes on along the minus strand of JAKAPO010000019.1, from coordinate 13,083 downwards.
ATCGGCCGTAATAAGTTCGACGCCGAGGCGCGCGGCCAGGATCAGGTACGCGCAGTCCTATGTCGATAGATGCGCACACGCGACGAGCCGAAAACGAGTCCGCAACCGAGGACCGCTCGCCCGATGATCACGCCTCCAAAGCGACGTGCTCGATTACGCCCCGCCCACGTCTGCGTTCCATCGCGACGAAGCAGCGAGCGCCATAACCTACGCTGAGGATATCCAGCATTTCGTAGAGTCCCGAATACCGCCGACTCCGTAACAACGTGGCGGCGGCAACTCTCGCTGCCGCCGCCACGTATCAGCGCGGACGCGCCGCTATTACGCGTTGTTCATGGCCCAGCGCTCTCCGGGTGCCGCTCCGGCAATGCCTCCAGATACGGATCCTGTCCCAGCCTTACCCCTGCCATGAACTCGAACGCTCGTGGTGATGAGGTGAAGTTCTGATAGATGAGCGTTCCTGGTGTGTCGTGCACTCCCGAGAACGGTCCATCGAATGGGAAGCACCCGGTACCGTTGCTGCGGCACGGCACCAGGTTTGCGTTGTCGAAGTTATTCGTCAGATTGTCGACTTTAAAACCGACCCAGAAGTTCCGTCCGATATCCTGGTACGCGAGCAAGTCGACGTTCCAGAACCCGGCCGATTCCTGCTCGTTGCCCTTCACCCATGGCGGGCAGTGCGACTTGCCACTGTAGTGGCAAGTCGGGAACGAAAGCCCGGGATTTGCATAGAAGAAATAGTCGCCCTGATAGACCACGAACGGGTCGACGTGGAAACCGTAATCGTGGAAATCAAATGCGAATGCCGTGTTCCAAAGTGGGTTTGCCGTGGCTCGCAAGAGGTGACCCTCATTGATGAGGTTCTGCGGCTCAGGCGAGTTGATGAACGCTCCCGATAAAGCAGTGGAGCTCGTCCAATAGTTGTCGTATGTCGCCGTCAGCCACATCGAGATTCCGACTGGATTATTATCGATCCGCTGGAAAGCGAACTCGATGCCCGCATCCTGATGCTTCTGATTGTTGCTCAGGACCGAGTGCGGGGAGAACAGCGGAACCTGTACGCCGTTGATCGTAATGTACCCAATGACTGGGCGGTAGAACTCGTAGTAGTTCGAGGTCTTTTCCACCCATGGTGTGATGCGGATCGAGTCTTCCCGGTCGAACTGGTGCTCGTACGAGAGATCGGCCTCGTGGACGAGCTGCGGATTGTACGTGACGCCGGGTTCCAGTGGATTGCGCACGATGCCGCTGTCCGGCTGGGTGTATACGTAGGCCGTACCGATGAAGTCGGACATGTCTCCATAGGAGAAACGAATTACGTCGTTCTGACCAAACTGATATGTGCCGTTGAACACGCCGTTCACAATCGATACGGTCTTCCCACCCGGGAAACCGTAGTGCTGCGCCTGGTACAGAGCACCGGGGCTCAACAGCCACTTCCCGATTCGGAACTGACCTTCGACCCACGCCGAAGGACGTGTCGTCGGGAAGTGCGAGAGTTCGAATTTGTAGGGCCAGTTGAACTCGCCGTCGACGTTCGTGAAATTACTCGTGAGATAGTAATCCAGTAAGTCCTGGTTCCGCTGATACGATACACCCGCCATGATCGTGACGTTGTCGTTGACCATGTCCTGCCACTTGAATTTGTTGTACCAGATTTCAGAGCGGCGGTCGCCGTAGAACGCCTGGACACCGCCGTAGTTCATCACGCAGTCGATGTCGAAGCCGTACGGCGAACCCGCCGATTGAACGGGTGACCCCGGTGCGTACGGGTATGGCGGGCAAAGGCTCGGTGGAAGTCCCCAGCCGCCGCACATGTAGTTCCACTCAGCGTGCGGCTGTGCGCAACTGGTAACGTTCTCCCAGTAGGGAGAGTTTGGGTCGGCCATCGGCTGACTAAAGATATACTGGTTGAAGTTCTCTGCAGTCAGGAAGATAAAGAACGAGTGGTCGTTCAGGTTGTGGTTCCACTGGATCTTCCCGAGGCCGCCGTAGTGGTACCAGTTGTTGCCGCCGCCGTTGGGCAGCGCCTTGAAATACATACCTTCAGGGCACGTTTGGCCGTTCGGTGCGGTGCCGCCGGTGCCGCCGGTCCACGTCGAGAAGCTCACCGTAGCTCCCGGACAAGGCTCGAGTTGAAGCGCCGGCGGGTCGCCCGGCCCTTTCCTCAACAGGTAGTTGAAGTTGAAATCGCCGTAACTGTTCGTCGCAACGAGTTGGATGTCGTCGTTCGGATCGGGCTTGTAGTGGAAATTTCCGACCAGGTCGCGGGTCATGACCGGCCCGTCGCCGTCATAGCCCCAAAAGAGGAGGCTCGGATAGGTGTACGCCCCATTGGCGTACTCATTCTGCGAGTTCACGCCATCGAAGCCGACGTAGTACGACCACCGATGGTCCGGGGTTGCGTAGCCGCTTTCGAATCTCAGGATGTGATTGTAGTCCGGACCGGTGATCTCCGCGCTAAGATTCGAGAAACCCGGATACGTGCCGGTCATCAGAACGGAGTTGAGATAGCCGGTGCCGTTGCCTGAATCTTCGGCGTCGAGGCCGCCCGTATAGACTTCCAGATTCGCGACCCCGATGTTCGAGAGGTTCGTCGTGAAGAATCCGACGATGTTGTCTTGGATCGGAACGCCCTCGAACTCGTATCCGAGGTCCGTCACCTCTCCGCCTCGGACGCGCGGTTGCGCGGGAAACCCGGTTCCCGTGACGCCGGGAACGATCGCCGTCCATTGGTAGAGCGTCTCGTGTAAGCCTCCTGGGTTCGTAACCGCCGTCATCTCCTGCCCGGATACGTTGTACACGTCGCTTCCCTCACCGGGTTTGACGAGCGTGCTCCCAGCGGTCGTTTGCACGTGCGCGATCGTTTGAAGTGTCGGCCGCATCGTCGTGTCGACTCGACTGTTCTGGTTCTGCAGAACGACGACTCCAGGGACGGAGATCTTGCCGTAACCCTGTAGCGAAAACGATATCGTGTAGGTATCGAACAGTAAGGGCTCGAGCGAGTAGAATCCATGTGCGTCGGTGTGCGTCGATGCGGTCTGGCTCGGCGACGTTGCCGTGACGGCGACGCCGGCGAGCGGTTTCCCGCTCGGGTCCTTGACGACGCCGCTGATCGTTCCGGTGTTACCGGCCAGCGCGATCAAGGGCATCATGCCGAAAATTGCGGCAACTCCTAGAGCTACCGCTAAACGTGAAAAATATTTCAAGTCCAGCTCCATTTTCCGGGGTCGCCGGTCGTGTTGCACCTCAGCATCCCACCGCGGCGACCCGCAACAGTAGACTTTAATCTAGGTTTAGGATTGCGTCAGGCGTTCCCTTGACTGGCGCAACCGGCCTAGCGCGAACCTCCCGCTCGCCCGCTAGGGTTGTATATTTATGCAGCCTTGCTGCATATCCTGCCTCTTCCGTTCGGTAGGCTTCGCCTAACGTGATGCGATCGCCGAAAGGATCGCGCCTCGAACGCGTGCCAGCGCCTTTATGCCCCCTGGTTGCCCGGCTCCCATCCATTGATTTATTAAGAGCGAAAAGGTGACCACGCCGTGGCTCCTGGTCTGAACGAACCCCGAGATCGTGCGAACGTGACTGATGCTTCCGGTCTTTGCCCAGACCCTGTCCTCCGCGGGCGTGCCAATGAACTGATGGCGTAGCGTTCCGCGAACGCCCGCGAGTGGGAGCGCGTCGATGACGATCGCGCGATGCGGCCCTTTCCAATCGTAGGTGAGGATCTTTAACAGATCGCGTGGGGTGATGCGATCGTACTGCGAGAGCCCCGAGCCGTCTGCGATCGTAACGGTATTCGGATTGATGCCGATCGAGCGCAAGAACTCCCGTTCCACCGCGGCACCGTGATCGTCGGTTCCTGGCTCACCGGCACCGAGTACTCCTAACTCCTTCAGCAGCAGCTCGCCCATAAGATTGTCGCTCGGATACCAGAAACGCGCGAGCAGGGCGGGCATGAGAAGCGAGTCATGCGACCAAATCGTAATCGGATGCAGCGGAACGTGTCCGCTCTTTAGGCCGCCGGCGACGCTGACACCGTGCGCTACGAGCGCGCGCGCGAACACGTCCCCGGCATACGATTCCGGATCGGGGACGCTCGGACGGAAATCGCCGGATCGGCGAGCGCCCAGCGGATAGCTTCCGATAAGCGCGATAGTCCTTGGTTGGTCCCACGGCCGCGCGATATCGGTCGTGTCCTTCGACCCGCGCGCACCCGTCGTGATCTGGTTATCGATCGTGAACGCGTTGCTGCGCGGTGCGACGCTCACATCGACCGGATCTCCGACGCCTGCACCCGGCCGCACGTGCACGTGTACGGTGCCGTCGTCGAGCTCGAGCGCGGTCACGACCGGTGCGTAGTAATACGGAAGATCGTCCCACGACCAGCCGTAGCCGAGGCGCTGATTGTCGAAATGTGAGGCGTCGGTGATCACCGAACCGGTCACGCGCTTGATCCCTGCCGCAGCTACCGTAGCGGCTGCTGCATTCAAATCCGCTGCCGATAGCAGCGCATCGCCTCCTCCGCGTAGATAGATGTTACCGTGTTCTACTCCATCTTCTGGAGGAGTGTCCACAAGCACCGTGGTGATGTAGGCGAAGTTAACTCCCAAACGCGCGAGCGCCGCCGAGCCGACGAGAAGCTTGAAATTAGATGCCGGCATAAACTCTTGATCTGCGTTACGCGAGTACAGGAGCGTGCCGCGTTGCGTATCGATCGCGATGAACCCCACTTGCGCACCACGCAACGTGGGCGCGCGCAAGAGAGCGTCGATCGTCCTGTGCAGGTTCGCGATCTGAGAGGCTGTCCAAAAGCTTCCGCCGGGAACGGGCCGCGACATTCGCACCGGAGTTGCGGCCAAAAGCGAGGCACACGCCAAGAGAGCAATCAGCTTTCGCACCATGCCGGATGACGTGCGCCGGGCGGAGGCGCGCCGCCTGCCGACGAAACGCCGGCGGCGATGAACGTCGAGGCGAAAGGACCCGAGAATCGCATCGTGGCTTACCCGCATTGGCCGATCGAGGCATGGCGACCGGAAGTCCCCGGCCGCATCACGCATCTCTACACCCATTGGTCCGCACACGATTATGCCTCTGTCTTTCCGGCCTATCATTTCTGCGTCGCACAGCTACCGCGCGGCGAGATCATCGTCGCGAACACGCACGACGTGCGCGAGAACATGCGCGACGTCTACTTGCAGCCGGAGCGGTCCTATGCGCAGCATACGCGCAGGCGAAACTCTTACGCACTTGGACTCTCCGTCATGGCCATGGAGGGTGCGACGCCGAACGATTTTGGTAAGTATCCGCTCACGGACGCGCTTATCGAAGGCCTTTGCGTCGTGGCGGCGCGACTTGCACTCTTCCACCACGTGCCCATCGACGCAGAACACGTGATGACGCATGCGGAGGCTGCTCTCCGCGACGGTTATTTCGGCATCGAACCCGAACAACGTTGGGATCTTGCACGCTTCGCCGCTAGCCCCGAGCCCCTTACCGAACAAGAGGCTTGGAGCGCGGGCGAAGAACTACGTGCTCGTATGAGGGCCACGTTGTGATACGCTTCCGTCGACGTCGCTTCGACGCTCGCGCGCCTCGTTCGCTCTGGATGACACTTGCTGCGGTTTTCCTCCTCGCAGCCGTGGCGAGATCGACGCAGACGCCTTCTCCTTCTCCTGCACCAGTGTATTGGGGGAGGCCGGCGGCGCGCATGGCCCTCGAATCGCGACCGCTCGGATTCGATCCCGACGGAAACGCGCGCTGGCTCGTCGTCGTTCGCCTCTTCGACGCCCAGGGCAAACCGACGCGCATCATGGAGAACGACGACTTCGATTGGTCCTCGCACAATGGCTACGTGCAGTGGCAAACGAAACTCGCCTACGGCAATCCGTCGGCGATCCTGCGCACTACCCGCGATGGGCCGTTATCGCTAACCGTGCGAGCCAACGTGCCGAAGCTCGGAACGATGACCGCGCACACCGACACGCGCACTTGGCGCGCGCCGTGCGTCGTCGCCGATGCGCTGGGGCCGTATGCAATTCAAATCGGCTGGTTTCCGCAGGAACGCCGCTGGGCGCGCATCGTGCGCATCGATGGTAGCGGACGCCGCAAGCTGCTCGTCGCGATCGCTGGCCCAAGTTCGTCGTATCGCGACACGACGGTCTTACCGGACCATCGCTACCGCTACATCCTGTATCGGGCGGATGCCGCCCCCGTAGACCTCGGTCCCCTGCGCACTCTTCCGCCGCCGCCTCACACGTCGATCGCCGACGTGAGCGGCAAGGGCATGTGGCTCTACTGGAGCAACAACCCGCTCGATGCGACTTACTGGGCGCATCTCGATCCGAAGAGCGTCGTCGCCAATGCCGTCCATGCCGGCTTGCACTACGTCGAATTGCGCACCGCCTACGGCGCTTACTGGGAGATCACGCCGGAGGCCAAACCCACGATCGACGCCATCATCGACGGCCTCGCCGCGCACCACATCACCACCGTTGGCTGGACCGTTCCCCGCGACACGTTCTTTGAAGATTTGCGCGCAACGGTGCGCACAGCATACTACCGCACGACGAACGGTACGCGTCTCCACGCGCTCGCTCCCGACGTGGAGCGTGGTAGCGAGTTCCTCGGCGATGCGCCGCAAGGGGGTATCACCGCAATCTGGCAGTACGTTCGTGACGTCCGCCAAGCGATGGGCCCAGCCTACGTCATCTCGCCCAACGTCGAAGACGCTTATCTGGAACATCTTGACAACGCCACGTATCCGTTCGCGCAGCTTGCACGCTTCGCGACGGTCTTGCAGCCGATGGCGTATTGGCGGATGATGCGGCGACATCCAACGACACCCCAGCAAGTCCGCACGCTCCTCGCCGCTTCCTACGCAAAGCTGCTACGCGAAGCCGGCCGCCGCGTTCCGATCAGCATTGGCGGCCAAACCGACGAGGAGGGTCCAAATGGCTATCCCCCGGCCGGCGAAATCACCGCATCGCTCGAGACGAGCAGGAGCGTGGGTGCAATTGGCGAGTGCTTCTTCGCCTACGACGGGACGCAACCGTATCAGTGGGATGCGCTTGCCAGGTACCCGTGGACCGTCGCTAGTGGCGAAAGAAAATCGCGAGCATCACCGTGACCCGGGCTCCAATCCCAGCCAAGGTCAGGCGATCGATCTTCCCGTTGAGCGACTGGTAGACGGTATCGATTTTCGATTCTAGGGAAGCTCTGAAGTAGCGGCGTGTACCTGACTTGAGCGGGTGGTCGCGGACCGACCTTTCATGAATTCCCCTTGGTTTTCAGCCTCCCGAACCCTTCGGGAGGCCGATTGCTCGACTTCGAGAGACACTACACCCGCGCCATCAGCAATCGCTTCCGGTGCAGGTACAAGTTTGCAAGTGCGAAGGTGACGACGAGGCGGTGCGCGTTCTTGGCGATGCCACGGTAACGTACCTTGACGAACCCGAAGATGCGCTTGACGACGTGGAATGGATGCTCGACGCGTGCGCGGATGCGAGCCTTGGTACGATGGATCGCCCGCTCTCGCCTGGAGAGCCCCTTCCGCCGAGCGGAATACTCGTGCGTGAAGTCGGCGGCGGCAGGTGCGCAGGCGCGGATCACCGCTGTCTTTCCACGGTACGCCGCATCACCCCAGACGCGCGTTTCATTCCCATGGAGCAGTTTGGGCAGGAGATGGCCATCATGCACGTTGGCCGGCGTCGCCGCAAAGGAGTGCACGATCTTGAGCTTGCTGTCTACACCGATGTGCGCCTTCATCCCGAAATGCCACTGGTTGCCTTCTTCGTCTGATGCATCTCGGGATCGCGCTGCCCTGAGGCATTCTTCGTCGAGCTGGGAGCTGCGATGATCGTCGCGTCGACAATCGTTCCCCGGCCGATGCGTAGGCCGTGCTCGGCGAGGTGAGCATTGACTTCCTCGAGCACGATCGGTCCTAAGCCATGCCGTTCGAGCAGATGCCGAGACTTGCAGATGGTCGTCTCATCGGGAACCGGCTCACGGCCGAGGTCGATCTTGGCGAACGCCTCCATCGCGCGGCTATCGTACAGTGCCTCTTCAACGGTGGGATCGCCGAGATCGAACCACTGCTGCAAGAAGTAGATGCGCAGCATCCGTTCGAGCGCGATTGCCGGGCGGCCGCCCTCGCCGGTGGGATAGTACGGCTCGACCACGGCGCATAACCGTTTCCATGGAACGATCCGCTCCATCTCCTCCAGGAATGCCGCACGCTTCGTGGTACGTGCGAAACGATCGAATCCAGCGACCGCAAACGACAGCTGCTCTTCACGTTTCATGCACGAATTATAGCAAAGCATCGCGCGCGTATTTCTACAACGCGACGATGCGTCGTATTGCGTCAGTTCCTCGACTTCGCTCGCTGCGCTGCGTTCGCTCGGGATGACAACAGCAGAACGCCCGAAGACTAAAGCAGACCTTCCCTAGCGTATTTCGGGGTACTCTCTACCTCTTGTCGCATCTGAGTCCACCCACGAAAGTTTGCGTGGAACGCATCGTCGCCTAATGACGTTGCGACGTGCTCGAAGGGCGAAAGATGGCGATCCGCTCGCAAGCGCTCATACAACTCGAGATCTTTCTCCATCTCTCTCGTACCCGCGTGCGTCAGATATGAGACACGGGCGCAACGCGCCGCGGAGATCTTCTTGAGTGTCTCGACATCCAGGCGCCGTTCGTCAGGCTGGATCAGCGGTAGATGCCAGCCGCCCAACGGCACGAGCTGAGGCGTGCTCTCTTTGCGCGCCGCCCGCATGCGAACCGCTGCTTCACGAATCTCGGGTTGCGCGCTGGGCGCGCAGCGCAGCTCGAAGAAATTGTTCCATTCCGTAGCGGTGACGATCACCGTATGCCAGAGGAACGGCTCCAGCAGCCGGTTTGCAACCTGCTTGTGCACGCGCAGGTGCTGTAGCCGCTGCACTTGCTCGACGACGGCATCCCTTGCATCCAGCCACGCTCGCCTCGCCTCTTCTTCGTCTTCAGGCGTGAGGAATTCGCTTGCCGACATGCCCTTCTGATTTCGCCCCCACTCAACGGGCAGCACGGGATCGCTCTCGACGCGCTCGACGATCTTGGCCGTCGGTATAGCCCTGCTGCTCGCCGAATTTCGCGAAAAATTCCGATGCGTGTTAAATTCGGCCAGAACGAAGCGAGGAAACGTCACCTCCATCGTGGTGAGCCGAATCCCGGCTTCGCTGACGCTGTCTAGCAGGACGCGTGCCGAATACGCCACAGGCTCCTAGATAAGCCTTGCTTTGATTCCGTCCGCGGAGCCGAGTGGGCGAAGTGTACGACCGGTACATGAGCCCCGAGACGACAACGACATCAGCTAAATGCAGGGCCAATCTTAGCTTCTATACCGCAGGAATGCGGGTACTTCGATGTCGTCCATGTTCACCGGGGCGACGGTTTCGAACTTCCCCGAATCGAATGTGAAGCCCGAGACCGAGCCGCGATACGTGTGACCGGCGCCAAATCCCGCGGCAAGCACGGTGACGCGAACTTTTCCTTGCAGACTGGGATCGATCGATGCACCGAAGATGATCTGAGCATCGGGGTCCACGGCGCGGCTGATCATCTCGGCGGCCTCGTTGACTTCGTACATCGCCATGTCGTTGCCACCGGTGATGTTGAAGATGACGCCGCGTGCGCCCTCGATCGTCGTCTCAAGCAGTGGCGACGCGATGGCCTTCTGCGCTGCATCGGCGGCGCGGTGCTCGCCCGAGCCCTCGCCGATGCCCATCATGGCGGAGCCAGCATCCGTCATGATCGTCTTTACGTCGGCAAAGTCGAGGTTGATGAGACCCGGTTGGGTGATGAGATCGCTGATGCCGGCGATACCTTGGCGCAGCACGTCGTCGGCGTACGAAAACGCTTCGTTGAGCGGCGTCTTCTTCTCGATCACCTGGAGGATGCGTTCGTTTGGAATGGTGATGAGCGTATCTACTTTCTGCTCAAGTTCCGCGATTCCGGTCTCGGCAACCTGCATGCGCTTGCGTCCCTCGAACGCAAAGGGTTTCGTCACGACCGCGATCGTCAACGCGCCGGCCTCGCGCGCGAGCTCGGCGATGATCGGTGCAGCGCCCGTTCCCGTGCCACCGCCCATGCCCGCCGTCAAGAAGACGAGGTCTGCCTCCGCGAGCACCATTGCGAGATCTTCGCGGGAATCCTCAGCCGCTTGGCGCCCGAGCGTCGGATTCGCACCTGCTCCAAGACCGCGCGTCATCCCGCCGCCGATGTGCACCGTGTTCTCCGTACGAGACGAACGCAGCGCCTGCACGTCCGAGTTTACCGCATAGAACTCGACGCCGGCAAGCCCGCCGTCGATCATACGATTGATCGCATTGCAACCGCCTCCGCCGATGCCGATCACTCTGATCGTCGCCGCGTGCTCCGGTTGATAGCGCCGTCCTTCTGCCATTCCACTTTCCTCCGATGGTGAAAAGATATTTAGTTCCACAGATCCGCCACGAATTTGCGGATGCGATTGCCAAGCGTGCGGCGGCGCGAGGTCTCGATCATCGTGCCGTGGCCGTTCACGCCGAAAAGCAGCAAGCCGATCGCCGTCGCATACTGCGGCTGCGCCACCGTTTCCGTTAGACCGACGACATGTTTGGGAACGCCGACGCGTACCGGTAGCCCGAAGACGTCTTCGGCTATCGCAGCGATCCCGGGAAGCAGCGATCCCCCTCCCGTCAGGACCACCTCTCCCAGAACCAGATCGCGTGGTACGTTCTCGATGATCTTCTGCCGCGCCACGCGCAGGGTCTCGAGCACGCGTGGCACGACGATCGCGCGCAGCTCCGCCGTCGAGACGCTCTTGCTTGCATGGCCATCGAGGGTCCGAACCGAGAACGTCCCCTCCGACTGGTTATCACGTACGCCAGCTCCGTATTGCCGTTTGACCGCCTCAGCCTCGTCGCGCGACGTTTTCAGTCCGAGAGAGATATCGCTCGTGAGAACGCTCCCACCAATCGGAATCGTCGCGGTATAGATCGCGCTGCCGAGCGAATAAACCGCGATGTCCGTGGTGCCGCCGCCAATGTCCAACAACACGACGCCGACCTGACGTTCCTCAGGAAGCAACGTCGAGGCCGAGCTCGCGAGCGGCTCGAAGACGACGCCGGCGGCTTCCAAACCGGCGCGATGCACGCACTTCAAGACGTTCGTGATGAACGTCTGTCCGCCGGTGATGATATGCGTGTCGACCTCAAGCCGTCCGCCGGCCATTCCGACGGGATCGTCGACGCCTTCCTGACCATCGACCGTGAAGTATCGCGGCAGCGCGTGAATGATCTGACGATCCGCGGGTAGGTTGATGAGTTTGCTTGCGTCGACGACACGGCGCACGTCAACCTCTCCCACTTCGCGGCTGTCGTTCGCCGTTGCGACGACCGCGCGATTGTTCGTGCTCCGAATATGATCGCCGGTGATGCCGACGTACACGTCCTGCACCGGAACGCCGGCCATGCGTTCGGCTTGCTCGGTCGCGGCCTCGATTGCCTTGATCGTCTCCTCGAGATCGACGACCACGCCTTTGCGCATGCCGCGCGAGGGAGCTTCGCCAACGCCGAGGACCTCCAGGCCCTGGGCGCTCTCAATCGCGACGACAGCGCACGTCTTGGTCGTCCCAATGTCGAGACCCGCGACGGTCCCTCTCACCGCACTCGCCTCCAGCCCCTCATGCCCCATATATTGCGGTTTGCCCGTCGAAACCCTACAATCTATAGGGACTGCGAGCAGACCTGGTGCGAGGTTGGCGGGGCTACCACGGACTCCTTGAGGACAAGGTGTGAAAAAGTGTGGAAAGACGGTGGACTTCGCCGATGCATGTTGGGATGACGACGAACTCTTCCCGACGGGCGATCCTGGCATCGGGAGTAGGAATCGCCTTCGTTACCGTCTTGGTCGTAACGCTGCTGAACGTTCCCGGCGCACTCTGGGTGGGCGAGGCGCGTCCGACTCCGTAACCACCGGCGTCGTCGGCGATCGCAGATCCAACACGCGTACCGGTCGTCCGAGCAGCGCAAAACGCGTGAGGATCGGCTCGACGAGCGCTGTGGCCGATGGCGCAGCTATTTCGTCGCCGAGCAGTACGCGCACACCGCCCGGAAGGATCGCTGTCACCTCGCCGGCAGTGAGACTCACCTCCGTTGCATCCACGTCGTGTGCCCGCAATGCCAGCAGAATCTCGCGCAACGTGCGGATCGATTCCGCGTCAACAGTCCGGCCCGGCACGAGTGCGATTTCCCCGGCATATGCGAGCGTTGGCAGTGACGATCCCTCGCCCAGTTGCAATACGCGCAGCGAAGCATCGACTAAGGCGACGTCGCGTAGGGCGCGAAGATTCGCAAACGGTTTGCGCTCCGTCACGTCGATAATCACCGTTGCGGGAGGGCGTCGGTGCACGCGCGCCGTCAACACGTAGGGAATAGACTCGATGCGGCGCGCCATCGCGCCGGTGTTCTGCAACCAAACGTTTCTGTGCGGGTCGACGCCGGCACGCGCGAGGATCTCGGCAGTGGGGACAATTCGGTTCCCGATCACGCGCACGTGCCGTGGCCGAAAACCAGGCCAAGCCACGACGAGGTATCCCACCGCTCCTGCCAGTACGAGCGCTGCAACCGCGACTACCCAGAACTGCCGCAAGGGCGACCTTCGCCGCCGACGTCCTCTCATTTCGGCGTATAATACAGGATACCGAAGCGTATGGCCTCGCTATCAAACGACGCGCATCCATTCTTGCTCGCGTGCAGGCGCAAGCCCGTTCCGTTCACCCCGGTCTGGCTCATGCGCCAGGCGGGACGCTATCTCCCCGAGTACCGCGCCCTGCGTGCCCAGGCCGGGTCGTTCCTCACGATGTGCCAGACCCCGGAGCTCGCCTGCGAGGTCACCTTGCAGCCTGTGCGGCGCTTTGCGCTGGACGCCGCCATCCTTTTTTCCGATATCCTGACGATACCAGACGCCATGGGACTTGGTCTGTCCTTCCTGGAGGGGGAGGGCCCCCGCTTCGAACGGCCGATCCGCAACGCCCACGACGTCGCAAGCCTTCCGGTGCCGGAT
>JAKAPO010000267.1 GCA_021807065.1 bacterium | reverse complement strand
GACAACGGCTACTTAATCCTCGACGTCGGCTCATCGCGCGGCGTCTCCGTCGGCGAATACTTCCACGTCGTGAAGATCCTGCACGTACGCGACCCGAGCACGGGCCGCTACCTCACGACGACGGTGCCCACGGGAACGCTCGAGATCACGTCGGTAAGCTCCGATACTGCCGTAGCACGAAGGGTCTCCGGCACGCCCGCTAAGGGCCAGCAGGTGCGCTCCGAGCCGTAGGCTCCCTCGGACTTGTCTCTTCGGCAGTGGCCGGTTATACTCGGACTCGCGTTCCGGATTAGCTCAGTTGGTAGAGCAGCTGACTGTTAATCAGCGGGTCGTTGGTTCGAGTCCAACATCCGGAGCCATTTATCCAGAAGCCCGCCTTCCCGGCGGACCTTCTGTGCGGTTAGGGCCTTAGCGAGCTCATATCGATCACGAAGCGGTATTTCACGTCGCTGCGCAGCATGCGTTCGTAGGCTTCGTTGACCTTTTGAATCGGGACGACTTCGACGTCGGACGCGATGCCGCGTGCGGCGCAGAAGTCGAGCAGCTCCTGCGTTTCTGGGATGCCGCCGATAACTGAGCCCGCAATCGATTTTCGCCCGACGATGAGCGGGACCGTGTCGAGCGCTGGCTCGACGTCGCCTAAGAGGCCGACCAGCACCAACGTGCCGTCGAGCGACAGCGTGCGCAAATAGGGATTGAGGTCGTGAGCGTAGGGCACGGTGTCGACGATCAGGTCGAAAACGCCCTTGACGCCGTCCATTTGCTTTTCGTCGGTAGACAGCACGACGCGGTCGGCACCGAGGCGACGCGCATCTCGCTCCTTCGCGGGCGAACGCGTGAAGAGCGTGACGCGTGCGCCAAGTGCTTTCGCTAACTTGAGCGCCATGTGGCCGAGGCCACCGAGGCCGACGACGGCGACGCGCGTACCTTCGCGTACGCTCCAATGCCGCAGCGGCGACCACGTGGTAATACCGGCGCAGAGGAGCGGCGCGGCACCTTTGGGATCCAAGCCGTCCGGCAGTCTGAAGACGAACTCTTCCGAAACGACGATTCTTTCGGAGTAACCGCCGTACGTAGGCTTGCCGTCGTGCCGGTCAACGTCGTTGTACGTCAGCGTCGCGCCGTTTTCGCAGTACTGTTCGAGTCCGCGTTTGCAGGGCGCGCAGGTACGGCAAGAGTCGACCATCACGCCGACGCCGACGAGATCGCCGGATGCAAAACGGGTGACGTTCGCTCCGATGCTTGCGACGCGGCCGACGATCTCATGACCGGGAACGACGGGATAGGTCGTGCCGGGCCAATCGCTGCGCGCGACATGAATGTCGGAGTGGCAGATACCGCAGTAAAGAATTTCGACGACCACATCATTCGGGCGCGGGTTGCGGCGGTCGAAACGATACGGCTCTAGATTCTCCGTCGCCGACCGTGCAGCGTAACCGAGTACGTTCATGATGACAAGGGTATCGCAACTCGTGCCCTTTAGGAAGTCCCTTCGGACGGGACGAGGTCGGCATATCGCCGAACATTATAACGTGAAGGTCAGCGCCGTAGCGGCCGCCGTTCTTCTCACCACTGCCGCGGCGCCGTCGCCCAAGCCGTCAGCGACCGTGAATCCGCTCACAGCATTCTCCGCGACGGGATCGCTGAGCGCGACAGCCGTATCGGCGGCGAGGTCCGCGATCGCTCGGGGAGAGATTCGGTTATGGGATCGCGACCTGCTGACGCGCGTCGACGTCTGCAACTTTTCCCTTACCGCGAAGACTGGAACGCGCAAGATCTCGATGCAAATCCCAGCGGGGACGACCGGCGCCATCTTCGATGCACGTCGTCATGGCGTAGAGCGGGCTCGTGCCGATGTCGCCGAAAACCACGCCGAGGGCGGCAATTGTCAGGCCGAGGTACCCTACGTTGCACGGCGACCGCATCGCGCGGGGCGGTTTCTACGCCGCTATTGCGAGCGCTTTTTTTGAGTGTTTCCGAGAGGAATTTCGCAGGCGGGAACCGATGAAACCCTCAAATGGTCCCAGCCTCGTTGGGGACTGAAAGGAAGCGATGAACAAAGTAGATCTGATTCGCTCCGCGATGGAGCGCGTCGAACTGAAGAGAGCCGATGCGGTCGCTTTGGTCGACGGTATCTTCGAGGATATCACCAATTCGTGCATCGGCGGCGAGCCGGTGAAGATCCCCGGCTTCGGGCAGTTCAAAGTGCGTGATCGCGCCGCTAGAATCGCGCGAAATCCAGCGACTGGCGAGCCGGTCAAAGTACCAGCGAAGCGCGTCTTCAAATTCCTTCCCGCAAAAGCGCTCAAAGAGGCGGTCATGAGCAAGCGCCGCGTGAAGAGTACCGCGAAGAAGAAAACAAAGCCGGCGGCGCGCAAAGCTGCAGCCAAGGGGCGGAAGAAGACAGCCAGACGGCGCTAACGTCCAGTCCTTACGAAGTCTTTCGGGCGCTGCACGAGCGAGCGGAACCGTTCGTCATGCCGAATGCATGGGACGGTGGCTCGGCCCTTCTCCTGAAACGTGCGGGATTTGCAGCGCTCGGAAGCACGTCGCTCGGACTTGCGCTCTCGCTCGGGCGACGCGACGGGTGCCATGCGATATCGCGTGCGGACGCGGTCGCGCACGCCACACTCCTGGCGGAAGTGAGCGGCCTACCGGTAAACGGTGACCTCGAAGACGGATTCGGCCCCGAACCAGAAGATTGTGCCGCGACGGTCCAGGCTGCGATCGATGCCGGTCTTGCCGGCATGGGGATCGAGGACACGACTGCGAATCCAGCTCGCCCTATCCACGAGTTCGATCACGCCGTCAAGCGCATTCGCGCGGCTGCGACTGCAGCCCGGGGCAAGATCGTGCTCACCGGTCGCACCGACAACTTTCTCCACGGTCGAGAGGATCTCGATGACACGATTCGCCGGCTTGTCGCCTTTGCAGAGGCCGGAGCCGACGTGCTCTACGCGCCTGGTCTTCCAACGCTTGACGCAATCGCAGCGGTTGGACGCGCCGTCGCGCCGAAGCCGCTCAACGTTCTCATGGGTCCGCGACGCGGACACGCCACCTTCGACGAAATGGCTGCGGCCGGCGTCAGGAGGGTCAGCACGGGTGGGGCTCTCTACCGTTGGAGCATTTCGCGCGTCGCGGAGACCGCCGACGCGCTCAAAGTAGGCGACTTCAGCATGCGAGAACGCGCGATTCCCTATGCCGAGTTCGTCGCGCTTTTACCTCCTTCCGAGAAAGGAACATCCCCATGAAGAGGTATTGCTACAATCTTGCGGCCTTCGTCCTAGCGTTCACGTTTGCCGTTACCGCCAACGCTTTCGCAGCGTCGACGCCGCCGCACGTTGGACCGCCGCGCGATATCGCCGCGGTCGAGTCGCTGGTCTACACCTATACGCACCATCATTATGAGACCGGAACGGTTATCGTCGTCGGCGATGCGGGGTACGTCGACTTTTTCGTCCCGCCGGTC
>JAKAPO010000266.1 GCA_021807065.1 bacterium | reverse complement strand
TCGAAGCGGTTATAGAAAAAGGTCCATCGGAGGAGATGCTGCGCGCGGTTGCAGCAGGCATGGCTATCGTCTCCGCCTATCGCACGCACGGACATCTCGCGGCCAATCTCGATCCGCTCGGTAGCGAACCCCCCGGAGACCCGTCGCTCGATTCGAGGACCTACGGTTTGACGCCGGCGCTGGAGAGTGCCGTCCCCGCAGCAGTGCTCGGCGTGCGGGTGCCGGGGAACACGCTTGCCGAGGTGATCCCCGAGCTTCGCGAGACCTATAGCTCGACGATCGCCTTCGAGATCGAACATATCTCGAACATCGAGCAGCGCCGCTGGCTGCGCGATTACATCGAATCGGGCAGGCATCGCGTCGCCTTCTCACCCGAGCGGCGGCGTGAAATTCTTCGCCGCCTGACTCGCGTCGAAGCGTTCGAACGGTATCTGCGCAAAACATATCTCGGCCAGAAGACGTTTTCCGTCGAAGGACTCGACGCGTTGATCCCGATGCTCGAGGAGATCCTCGAGCTGCTCGCCGCCGACGGTGTGGAAAATGCCGTCATCGGTATGGCCCACCGCGGCCGGCTCAACACCATCGCCCACATCCTGCATCTTCCTTACGAGGAGATATTGGCGGAGTTCGAAGCCGCAAACGATCGCACCCAGACCGGCGACACCGACGTCACCGGCGACGTCAAGTATCATCACGGCGAGAGCGGCACCTATAGGACGAGCGGCGGAAAAGCGATTCACGTTACGCTCGCCAATAACCCGAGCCACTTGGAGGCCGTCGATGCGGTTGTCGAAGGTGCCGCGCGTGCGCTGCAGACCGATCACGGGCAACCTCAGCCGGTGCACGATCTGCGCAAAGCGGCCGCCGTGCTCATACACGGTGACGCGGCGTTCACCGGCCAAGGCATCGTTTCCGAGGTTTTCAACCTGCAGGCGCTGCCCGGGTATTCCACCGGCGGTACGCTGCATATCGTCGCGAACAATCAAATCGGGTTTACCACCGAGACGCGCGACGCGCGCTCGACACGCTACGCCTCCGACATCGCCAAAGGGTTCGACGTGCCGATCGTGCACGTCAACGCCGACGATCTCGACGCCTGTATCGCGGCTATCCATCTGGCCATCGAGTTCCGGCGGGAATTCGAACGGGACGTGCTCATCGATCTGATCGGCTATCGTCGTGTTGGGCACAACGAAACCGACGAACCCGCGTACACGCAGCCGCAAATGTACGAGAGAATCAAATCACATCCGAGCGCTCGCGAACTCTACGCAAACAAACTCGTCGCCCAATCGATCGTGACCGCCGAGCAGGCGAACGAGATGGTGAGTGATGCGACCGCGGCGGTACAGGAAGCGCACCGCATGGTAAAAGGGAAGGGCGCGAGCCTCGCCGGCATTCTGGCGGAGCTCGCCGGGACGGCGCTACCGGCGCCGCCGGCGCTTCCTACCCTCGACCGCACCCGATTGCTGGTATGGAGCGACGACCTGATACGCGTTCCGGAAGGATTCTCGCTAAACAAGAAACTGCAAGCGCAGTTCGAGCGGCGCCGCGGCATTATCCACGAGCGCGGGTTGGTGGACTGGGGCATGGCAGAAGCACTCGCCTTTGCCTCGCTCGTGACCGCCGGCATTCCAGTCCGTTTGACCGGGCAGGATACGGCGCGCGGAACGTTCAGCCATCGCCATGCCGTCTGGCACGACGTCGAAACGGACGCCGAGTACGTTCCGCTGCGTCACGTGGAGGGTATAAGGGCATCGTTCGAGATTGTGAACAGCCCGCTCTCGGAGTACGCCTGCATGGGTTTCGAGTACGGCTATAGCACGGCCGCGCCGCAGGCGCTCGTTCTTTGGGAGGCGCAGTACGGCGATTTCTTCAACGGCGCGCAGATCGTCGTCGACCAGTTCATCTCCGCCGGCCAAGCGAAATGGGGGCAAGTTTCGCGGTTGACGCTGCTCCTTCCGCACGGCTATGAAGGCGGCGGCCCGGAACATTCGAGTGCGCGGCTGGAGCGTTTCTTGCAGCTGAGTGCTGAGAACAATTTGTTGGTTGCCTACCCGTCGACCGCGGCTAACTACTTCCATCTCTTGCGAATGCAAGCCACGACGAGCGCACCGGTGCCGCTGGCCGTAATGACGCCGAAGTCGCTCTTGCGCCACGAACAATCCTACGGTAGCGTCGACGCGATGGCGCGTCAGAAGTTCGCGCCGGTCATCGACGATCCGAACGTGAATGACAAGGAGAAGATCGCGCGTCTCATCCTTTGCACCGGAAAAGTGTACTACGACATGATCGAGAGCGAGCGCTATCGCGACGCGCAGAAGACGGCGATCGTGCGCGTCGAGATGTTGGCACCGCTTCCGCACGAGGAGATCCGTGCCGTAATCGACTCCTATCCCAGCGTGAGAAAACTCATCTGGGTGCAGGAGGAACCCAAGAACATGGGAGCGCGCGCCTATGTCCGCCGGCGCCTGCTCGAGCGCTTGGACAAGTCGCTCGACATCGAGTACGTCGGGCGCCCGTATCGTGCGAGCCCGTCGGAGGGATATGCCGGGCAACATTTCGTCGAGCAGGAACGCATCGTCGAAGCGGCGTTAGCGGAGTAGCAACCCGCGTGCGCGAGATATGATGCGCTTCCGTCGTCATCCTGAGCGAGTCCGCACGGGAGTGCGGCGATGCAATCGCAGGCATTGCAACGGCCGGCGTCTGCTGCGCCGCTTCTAGCGCTCGCTACGGATTGATCGAGATCGGCGCGTTGTAGCGAGAATAGAGGATCGTAACGGTACCGCGCGTCATGCGGACGTAGGAACGCACCGGCAGATCATTCGTGCCGGCGTAGAGCTGCACGGGCATGCTGTCTGCGGTAAACGTGTATTCGTGAAGACGGACGCCGCCGACGCTGCGCCAACCGCGATCACGTAGCGTGCGTCTGACCTCCGGCGTGATCCGAAACCAGTTCTGAGACACGATTTGGTGAATCTGCGGGGAGCCGAACGGTGTGCGCACCGTCCGGCCGTTGCTCACCATGTAGACAGTGTTGCCGATAAGGATCTCGGTGACGTTCGACGTCGGCTGTATGCGCCAGCGATTCGGTGCAACGTAGTCGATGAGAATGGTGCGGCCGTTCGAGAATTGTTCGCTGGCGTGCCACGAGCGTGCGGATTCGAAGGCGGACCTGATCTTCAGGAGATCGCCATATGGATCGGCGCGTGCGAGAAGCGGAAGCGTCGCGGCGGCAAGCATCGCGAGCGCGACTGGGACGAAGCTCCGAGACATGTGATCGTGCACCTCCAAGAGAGTCGGACGGGGCATTCAGCGCGTGCCCTCGGCGCGCCTGCAGTTCCCTAGGAGTTCGCTGAAAAGCAGGCAGATTTTGTGGTCATGAACGTCATTGGCTGGGGTTTGCGCTCTACATCTTCGGCGTCGGCGGGCGCTGAAGCAAATGCTGGGGTGATTTTCTCATGCGG
The DNA here is from genome assembly GCA_021807065.1 of bacterium. GTDB lineage: Bacteria > Vulcanimicrobiota > Vulcanimicrobiia > Vulcanimicrobiales > Vulcanimicrobiaceae > Tyrphobacter. Next base: position 2 of record JAKAPO010000266.1, on the reverse strand, counting down.
TT
>JAKAPO010000265.1 GCA_021807065.1 bacterium | reverse complement strand
TTCCGTGCAACGTCGATGGGACTCATGAGGCCGATACCGTTCACATCGGGATCCTCGACGATGGCGTATCGAGCGCCCCAAAATGCGTCGTATGGCTGTTGGCGGCCGAGGTACCCTGCCTGAGTAAGATCGGCGTATAGCGCATCGACACGTTCTCTCGTAGCAACTTCAAGACCGAGCACCGTGCTACCACCAGTTGAGTCGTGTCGGCCACTGTCCCACTGTCGTGCAAACGTCGTCGAGTCGAATTCGAGCAACATCCCGTTCGCAAACCGCACGGCGACGTGAAACGCATTGGCCTCGGCGTCGATTGTAAGGCCCAGCCGGCGATAGAAAGCAAGAGTAGCGGCCATGTCGCGAACGACAATATTGCATTGGGTGAATTCAGGACCATCATGCATGATGAGTGCGTGCTCCTTTCGGTGCTCGCCCGTGACTTCGCGAACGTGGCGAGTGCATCTTCTCAGTCACAGAGCTAATCGCGTACATCGAGGCCCTCCGACGGGGGGACTAGCGGGCTCGGGACTCGTTCAATGCGACGGCCTCGTGGATCAGCGCTGCGAACGCCGCCTCGTCGATCAGATCGCCTTCGTGTAGATCGATGGCGCGCCGAAGATTGCCCTCAAGACTGGAGTTGAAGAGACGCTTTGGATCCTTGAGCTGTGCGCCCTTGGCGAACGTCAGTTTGACAATGCTCCTGTAGCTCTCGCCCGTGCAGATCAGTCCATCGTGCGACCAAACGGGCACGCCTCGCCATTTCCACTCCTCGACAACTTCAGGGTCCGCCTTCTTGATGAGTCTTCGGACCTTTGCGAGCGTCGCGCCCCGCCAATCGCCCAACTCTTTGATTCTCGCGTCGATGAGCTGAGCGGGAGACTCGTGGCTTTTCGAATCGTTGGTTCTCGTCATTGCATACTCCTTACGAACTCGGCGTCAACGAACCCACGCAGCCGTTTTGTCGAGTCCCAGGTAGCTCGCGATTGCGTCGTCGAGTGCGTCGCGCGGAACGAGACCGATGAGTTCGCTCTTCCCCAGCGCGATTCCGCGCTTTGCGGCCGCCGCTTCGAACCGGCACATTCGGAGCGAGCGATAGCGCGCGCGGCGATTCACGCGCAGCGGGGCAGGCTAGTCGTTGCACGTCGAACGCGCAGGTGCCCCGGCGAAGCGCGCTGCGACCCATCGCAGTACTGCAGGCAAGCTTTCGTTCAGAACGCTATCGTGCGTGGCTCCAGCGACGGCGCGCAGCGTAACGTTCGCACCCCGCAAGCAGAGCTGCGCGCGAAGATCGGCGGTCATCGATGGCCCGACCATGCGGTCCTCGCTGCCTTGAACGAGCAGAAGGGGAACCCGAGGGGTGAGCCGCCCGGGGTCGTTGCGTTTGAAATCCGCAATCAAAGGTCGAAGGGCTACGGGGTTACGAAAATATTGATCCGTTGGCGTCGCGCTCCACCAACGATCGCGCATGAGGGTTCCGGCGCAGCGCGTTTGGAGTTCGGGTTGATGTCGCAACGCTTTGGGGCTGAGCACGTTCGTGAAGTCGATCGTAGGATCGGATAAGCCAATCCCTTCAACCATCATTGCGAGTAGCGGTAGAAAAGAGCTGGCTCCGGTTGAATGCGCCATGAATCGTAGGGCACCAGCGATGTGCGACGCCGGTGCATAGGCAACCGCCCCGACGAGATGCAAGTGTGGCGCCCAAAGTAGTGCCCCTGCGGCCGTCGCAATCGCCGCAGTTCCGCCCTCGGAGTGCCCCATTGCGATCCACTGCCGACCGATCTGCGGATCGATCCGTCGTGCCGCGCGTACGATATCGGTAACATCATGCACGGATGCTACGGCGACGAAGTACGGATGAATTCCCGGTGTTCCTTCGCCCTCGTAATCGGTCTGCGCCACCGCGTAGCCCGCGCGTACCCACGCGGCGAGCATACGTTGTTCGACGTTCGGTTTTCGGTCGCGTGAGGGCGCGCACCGTGGTGCATTTCCGGTCGTTCCGTGCGCCCAACTCACGATCGGCCAACCACCCGGCGGCGGAGTGCCGCGTGGAATAGCCAGCGTCCCTGAGACCGCAACGCGCCGACCGAGCGGATTCACGGTCGTGTAGAGTAACAGAACATTTCGTGCGGCCCCTGAGATCGCCGCACCGTTTCGAAGCGGGCGCTGCCAAACGATCGTTCCGGGCGGCCCCGATGGGAGCGGCGCGGGTATGGGATAGTCGGCGTTATTCGGCGATCGCGCCGGTTGAACCGCCATCAACGCAAGCGCTGCGAACGCGGAGCAGAGCGAACGGACCAGGCGCGGGTTCATCCGATTTCCAGCGCATTACAACCGACTACGCGCGCCAAGCGCGAGCGGCTCCGCCTTATTCGGCGACAAGATAGATGTGGAGTGCCTCCAGAAGACGGCCGAACCAATATCTCGACCGCCTTAGTCCGCAAACGCCGCGACGCAGCGTGAAGTCGATATGCGAAACGCGGTCGCATTAGAGAGTCGTCACGTCGGCCACCAACCAGGAGGCCGCTGCGATCAAGTAATTTAGTCCAAATTCGGTCCAATTAGAGAGCGTTTCGGAATGAGTGACAATTTGTGGTAGCCACACCAACATGCCGAAGAGAGCGACCATCAGTGCCATAAGGCGCATTGCAGAGCGCGCCCAACGATTGATGAGAATGGCAATCGCCGCGAGTCCGAATGCGACCGTTGTAAGTATCGTCCAAAAGGCCCCATTCGGCGGAATCCACCCAGGAACTAAACTCGCGGTGTATTGGAAAAAGACGATCTGGGCCCACGCGAACGAGATCGTGCAGACGCCAAATGAAATGCGCGCTATCCCGCCGAGCCTGGCCGACCGAGTGGTATTCCTATCGGTCGCGGCATAGACCGCAAGCGCGCCGCAAAAGATCGAGAACTGTTCGAAGACATCCACGTACGATCCAGGATTGGCTGGTGCGGCGATCATATCAGGAACGCATGCAAGCGTGAAGAACCCGAAGACGATACCGAGAACGACGGAGGCAGAACGCATGGTTCGCGTATAAGGAATTGCGGCACCACCGGCAACGAGCGCGATGGCGATGCCCCATCCGGCGACCGAGGCTAACGACGGGCCTAACGACGGGCCTAACCTGTGAAGGCGATTCCACATCTCGGAGTTGCGCCACAGTAGCGAAGCTGCGCCGAACAGCACGGCGGATATACCGAAGACGAGTCGTGCGTAGAACGCCGCTTGCGAACGGGAGAAGAACGCCCCATCCTCCGAGCCGGCAATTCGAGGAAAGGAGACTTCGAGTGCTCTGCGTTGCGATCCCATATGCTATCGGATAGCCCCTCTGAGCGCACCGTGCGAGCAGATAATCGGGTATTCCCCCGATGGACGAGCGTTTCGACCGCGAATTGTCGGCTTCCGGCACGGCGAGGCTCGGCCTGGCGATGAAATTCGGGCTTGGGGCCCCATTGAAGACGTAAGAGGCGATTTCATGCGCGA